>NZ_QNRX01000046.1 GCF_003317055.1 Alkalibaculum bacchi | reverse complement strand
AGATCAGAATGCTGCGGTGAATGCGTTCCCGGGCCTTGTACACACCGCCCGTCACACCACGAAAGTTGGCAACACCCGAAGTCAGTGAGCTAACCGGCATATCATTTAGTTGTTCCAACTAAATGAGTTGTAAGTTGTAAGGTCTAAGTTGTATGTAAAAGCATTAGGTCACCGAAGGTGACATAAACATAGAACTTAAAACGTAGAACTTAGAACTACATCATTTAAGAGTGAAACGATTAAATGATGTGTCGGAGGCAGCTGCCGAAGGTGGGGTCGATAATTGGGGTGAAGTCGTAACAAGGTAGCCGTATCGGAAGGTGCGGCTGGATCACCTCCTTTCTAGGGAGCATGGGTTAAGTTCTAAGTTGTATGATCTAAGTTCTATGTAAAAGCATAACGTCACCGAAGGTGACAAAAGGTTTTACTTAGAACGTAAAACATAGAACTTAGAACATATTGTGGTGCACTATTTTATTTTGAAATACTTTTTGTATTTCAGAATAGTTGTAAGTTGTAAGATCTAAGTTGTAAGCAAAAGCAATAGTCACCGAAGGTGACAAAGTTACTTAGAACTTAAAACATAGAACTTAGAACTAAAAAGTGGGGGTGTAGCTCAGTTGGGAGAGCACCTGCCTTGCAAGCAGGGGGTCAGGAGTTCGAATCTCCTCATCTCCACCATTTTAAAATAGCTATATGTTGTAAGATCTAAGTTGTAAGTAAAAGCATTATATCACCGAAGGTGATTAAATACTTAGAACTTAAAACGTAAAACTTAGAACTGAAATTAGGGGCTTGTAGCTCAGGTGGTTAGAGCGCACGCCTGATAAGCGTGAGGTCGGAGGTTCGAGTCCTCCCAAGCCCACCATGAAACAGTTATAAGTTGTAAGATCTAAGTTGTAAGTAAAAGCAACAATTACCGAAGGTGATTAATACTTAGAACTTAAAACATAGAACTTAAAACTAAAACAAGTGTTATTTGAAAACTGCATAAGAAAAGTAAAAGAAATAAATCATCTAAAGATTCTTGATTCAAGAATTAAAAGGTCAAGTTAATAAGGGCATA
>NZ_QNRX01000045.1 GCF_003317055.1 Alkalibaculum bacchi | reverse complement strand
TGGTGATAGAATAAAAAACGGAGAAGTTAAACATGGTATGTTCTTGAATCTGATATAATAAATTCATCAGAGAGGAAGAAGGTACTTATGGGAACAAAAAATAAGCAATATAGCGCAGAATTTAAACAAGATGCTGTTAACTATTATTATACGTCTGGTAAATCAATAAAACAAGTTGCTGAAGATCTCAAAGTCAGTCCATCAGGTCTTAATGGCTGGATTCAAAATGCCAAGAAGAATGATGGAATAGTAAATCATAGAGGCTCAGGTAATTATTCATCAGATGCAGAAAAAGAGATCGCAAAACTTCGAAAAGAACTTAAGGATAAAGAGGATGCACTTGAAATTCTAAAAAAGGCCATAGGCATACTGAACAAAAACTAACTGAATCAATATATATAGAGTTAAAAAATTCATCAAAAGAACGCCGAATTTCAGTTAACAGTGTGCTTAAAATACTAGGCGTTTCATCATCTGGATACTATGATTATCTGAAGCGTCAAGATTCAAAGCAAAAGGTTAGAAAAGAGCAGGTTAAACAAGAAATTACGGAGATATACAATGAATCGAGACAGATATACGGGGCACCCAAGATTACATCGATATTACAAAGTAGAGGCCATGTTATTGCTGAAAAAACAGTTGGTAATTATATGCGTGAACTAGGTATTAGAGCTATTTGGGTAAGCCCATATAGAAGAACGACAATAGATCCAGATTTTGATAATAAACTTAAAAATATTTTAGATAGAAAGTTTTCACCTGATGCACCAAATACAGTTTGGGTAACAGATATTACCTACATATGGACAGTTAGTGGATTTTTTTATTTGACAACAGTAATGGATCTATTTTCTCGAAAAATCATTGGTTGGCATCTGTCAGATACACTTTCCACAAAAGGTGTGCTGAAAGCTATAAAAAAAGCAAAATCTTATAGAAAGATAGATGCTCCAATAGTTATACATAGCGATAGAGGCGTGCAATACGTATCAAAGGCATATATTGATGCAACGCCAGCAGGCAATTTTATACGAAGTTATTCACGGAAAGGAAACCCTTGGGACAATGCTGTTATTGAATCTTTTCATGCTCTAATAAAAAGAGAGTGGCTTAATAGATTCGTCATAAGGAATATTAGCCATGCCCATGAACTTATTTTTGAATATATTGAGGCATTTTATAATACCACAAGAATTCACAGTCATTGCAATATGGCTTCACCACATGATTTTGAAAAAATAAATGCTGGTTAATCGATTCATGAATATATTAAGTTTTTGTTGTC
>NZ_QNRX01000044.1 GCF_003317055.1 Alkalibaculum bacchi | reverse complement strand
GGTTAGCTCACTGACTTCGGGTGTTGCCAACTTTCGTGGTGTGACGGGCGGTGTGTACAAGGCCCGGGAACGCATTCACCGCAGCATTCTGATCTGCGATTACTAGCAACTCCGACTTCATGCAGGCGAGTTGCAGCCTGCAATCCGAACTGAGACCTGTTTTTTGGGATTTGCTCCATATTGCTATCTCGCTTCCCTTTGTTCAGGCCATTGTAGCACGTGTGTAGCCCAGGTCATAAGGGGCATGATGATTTGACGTCATCCCCACCTTCCTCCGTATTGTCTACGGCAGTCTATCTAGAGTGCCCAGCATTACCTGATGGCAACTAAATACAAGGGTTGCGCTCGTTGCGGGACTTAACCCAACATCTCACGACACGAGCTGACGACAACCATGCACCACCTGTCTCCCTGTCCCCGAAGGGAACTCCCTATCTCTAGGGTCGTCAGGGGATGTCAAGACCTGGTAAGGTTCTTCGCGTTGCTTCGAATTAAACCACATGCTCCGCTGCTTGTGCGGGCCCCCGTCAATTCCTTTGAGTTTCAGTCTTGCGACCGTACTCCCCAGGCGGAATGCTTATTGTGTTAACTGCGGCACTGAGTCTCCCCAACACCTAGCATTCATCGTTTACGGCGTGGACTACCAGGGTATCTAATCCTGTTTGCTCCCCACGCTTTCGCGCCTCAGCGTCAGTAACTGTCCAGTAAGTCGCCTTCGCCACTGGTGTTCCTCCTAATATCTACGCATTTCACCGCTACACTAGGAATTCCACTTACCTCTCCAGTACTCAAGTATTGCAGTTTCAAGTGCAATTTTGAGGTTAAGCCTCAAACTTTCACACCTGACTTACGATACCGCCTACACGCCCTTTACGCCCAATAATTCCGGACAACGCTTGCCCCCTACGTATTACCGCGGCTGCTGGCACGTAGTTAGCCGGGGCTTCCTCCTTGGGTACCGTCATGTATTCTTCCCCAAAGACAGAGTTTTACGATCCGAAAACCTTCTTCACTCACGCGGCGTTGCTGCGTCAGGGTTTCCCCCATTGCGCAATATTCCCCACTGCTGCCTCCCGTAGGAGTTTGGGCCGTGTCTCAGTCCCAATGTGGCCGATCACCCTCTCAGGTCGGCTACCCATCGTCGCCTTGGTGAGCTGTTATCTCACCAACTAGCTAATGGGACGCGGGCCCATCCCGTGGCGATAAATCTTTGATTTACTTCTCATGCGAAAAGTAAATATTATAAGGTATTAATCCCGGTTTCCCGAGGCTATCCCTTTCCACAGGGCAGGTTGCCCACGCGTTACTCACCCGTCCGCCGCTGTCATTCAAGAATTAGTAAACTAATTCTTGAAATCTCGCTCGACTTGCATGTGTTAAGCACGCCGCCAGCGTTCGTCCTGAGCCAGGATCAAACTCTCTAAATAAATTGCTGGCTTGTTACATTTT
>NZ_QNRX01000043.1 GCF_003317055.1 Alkalibaculum bacchi | reverse complement strand
ACTCAAACTTCGCACATCATAAATGGCATAAATCCATTGCAACATAATACTTTCACCTAAAAATAAAGTGTTATGCACAGCATTTTAGGTTGTTTTTTATCATGTGCGGTAAGTTTTGAACAAATTTTTCAAGGAGATCTTCCACCTTATCATCATCTAGGCGCAAGACATCCTGAATGGCACACAACATAATTTCTACCAACAGCTGGTAGGATTCTTGGTAAGTGATGTCAGCTAATTCATCACATGCCCAGTAAAATAGCTCCCCTATACTGCGTTCATCTATGTGAAATCTATTTTCAATAGACAGCACGGTATACCGGGTAAAAACAATGGCTACATAGGCTGTCTGAGCATCAAAAGATAGTCCCCTGAAGGATTTTGTTAGTTTCAGATAGGACTTGCATACTTTGAAGAACACTTCAATCCCCCAACGTTTTCCGTAAATGCGAATTACTTCATCTTCAGAAAGCGTGGGGTCTGTAGTAACTAGAACCAGATAATCCTTACGATTATTCCGGTTTCTTACAAATACAAGCTTAAGTGGAATGATGACATCATCTTTTTGCACTGAGGCATCCACTGAAAGTAAGTATCTGGATCTGCCCCTACGTTTTTTGCAGGATGTGTAGATTTCTTTAACGGACTTCTTCTCTCCGTTAAAGAAATAGTGGACTTTGGATGTTTTCTTTGCCATTGCGATGGCGTCAATTCCTGTTTTCTTCACTGCTATTAGCGAAGAAGGACTGCAAAACCAAGTGTCGAATAGCACATATTTTGCACTGATCCCTGATTTCAAGGCAGTTTTGATAAGCTCTATCATGACAGTTGTAGCTTTACGCTTAGACTGAAGTCTTCGTTTTGCCGCAATGCTTCGATTGTCGAGATTGCCCTTAGCTTCATTCAGAAGATTTTTATCATTTGAAGAAGAGAGCAGTGACCCGGCAACTGGAATGAAAGTATTACCATCAGACCAGCCTAGAGTAAGCAATCGGAATCCTTTCGTGTAGCGATGTTTTACATGATCGAAAACCCTGGAGAGCAGCTCTACGTTTTTCGAACGATTTCGTTCAAACAGGGTATCGTCGATGATTAAGACATTCTCCCTGGATTCATGGGTAAGTCGAGTAATACTTTGATTAGTCACCTTAGCAGCAAGCAACGTGGTAAACTTTTGCCAGTGAATTTTGGGAGAATTCATAAATCGGTACACAGTATCCTTCTTGAACTCTGGACAATAGTGGTTGGTGACGTAATTCATGTACATGGAACGATTGATAAAGACGATGCTTAACAGATATTCAAAAACGGAAACCACCGAAAAACCTTTAGTTTTGTAGGCATTGCATGCTTTCAGCAATGCGCCTATTTGATATTTTTTCAAAAAACGAGTGACAAGTTTCGAATTAGAATTTAAGTCTGGGTTGGTTTGTGTTATAATTTTCATAGCATGAGCCTCCAGGTTGTTTATTTGTTTTTCGCAAACTCAATTATAACAAATCTGGTGTTTTCATGCTATTTTTATACCTGTAAACCCGGAATTCCAATACTTGTATTCAATTATTTATGTGCGAAGTTTGAG
>NZ_QNRX01000042.1 GCF_003317055.1 Alkalibaculum bacchi | reverse complement strand
CGTCAGATTGTGTGAAAATAAGCTTTTTATGCCACGTTTGGACACGATAATATTACATTTTGAACCCATTTTTGTTTGTTTTTGGTGATATTCAAAAAATGTAGTAAAATACAGGCCTTGAAGTACTCCGTTAACTTCTTGGCTCCCATTAAATTTATTACTCTTTTTAAATTATAGACAAAAAAGTGCATAGAGGACTCAGCCTTCACTTTTTCATTACCTCGTAATAGAAAATATGAAAACCCCAGTCCTCTTTTTATTGTTCCAAATACATGTTCAACAATCATTTGCCTCTGTTTGTAGAGCTCTTTATTTTCAAAGTACCTTTCATCTGCACGTTCATATATTTCTTCTAAAGGTCCTCTTATTATCTGCCTACCTCGCTCTGCATTGGTACACTTCTTTTTTACAGGGCAGCTTCTGCATGCTTTATAGTTCGTATATTTTTTGTTTTTAGTACTTTCTTTGCTCTTGCAAGGTAACTTATGACCTTGTGGACATGTATATGAATTGTCTTCTCTGTTATATATGAACTTATCCTTCGAATATCCTTCTTCGCCATTAGGAGTAGCTAGTTTTGGTCTTGCTACAATAGTTGTCATATTGTGTTTTTCACATTCTTGTAGTTCTTCACCTGTATAGTATCCTTTATCTGCTAATACAATTAGTTCATCTTCTAAACTTAGTTCTAGTTCTTCTTTCGCTTTTGATGAAATATTATAAAGTTGACCTTGATCAGCTGGGCTACTGACAACATCTACAGCAACAACTAAATGGTGTTCGCTATCTACAGCTATTTGTACGTTGTGCGAAATATCTGTTCCATTATTGCTTGTACCCATATGTCTTGCATCTGGGTCTGTTATAGATATTTCACCTTCTTCTTCAATGCGTTTTCCAAGCTCAGTAAGCTCTTCTATTTTCTTTTTTGCGTCTGCTATCTTCGCAAGGATTTCTTCTTTAGATAATTTCACTGTCTCATTCGATTCGAAGTCGTCAGATGCAGCCAGTAGCTCCATATATTTATTTGCACTTTCCTCAAAGTGAGCAATCTGCTTTTTAACTTTTCCTTTTGTATAATTCTTTCTTCTAGAATTATTCGCTCTAAATTTGCTACCATCTACAGCAATCATCTCTTTACCATATAGGCCTAATTCTTTGCATATAGAAGAAAATTGCTTAAATAGATTTGTTAGGCTTTGTTTGTTGTCTTTTCGAAAATCTGCAATCGTCTTAAAATCAGGCTTTAAATTCTTTAATAACCACATTACTTCTACATTTCGATGACATTCTTTTTCTAACTTCCTTGATGATCGAATGCCCTCGAAATATCCATAGGTATACAGCTTACACATATCCTTAGGATCATATGGCTTTCTTCCGGTCTTTTTAGGTGTAGCATATGTGAAGCCTAGCTTTTCCATGTCTAAGCTATCGATTAATGCATCAATTACTCTAACAGGATTATCATCAGCAATCTTATCATCATAGGATTCAGGTATGAAACCAACTTGATTTCTATTGAATTCTGTACGAATATATCTTGACATAACTACACCTCGAATTTCGACTTTTATAACTATATTATACTATATTTTTACTATTTGAGGTGTAGAAACCTTTGTTTTCACACAGTCTG
>NZ_QNRX01000041.1 GCF_003317055.1 Alkalibaculum bacchi | reverse complement strand
TAGGCATTTGCGGAATAGGCAAATTATAATGTAAATATTTAGGATACTCGCGTATAAAGAATTTTTACAGAAAAATTTAGGTAGAAATCAGTTTTTTATTCAAGCTCTATACCATAGTCTTCAAAAAGGGTAAATTTAATAAACCTTCATAATAAGGATTTTAAATTTATCCTTTATGCTATTAAAGGCTTCAAGCTTCTAATCAATTCATAGTCGTTCATCTTATCAGCTAGTATCACTGTAATGAGCTGAGTAATACCAGCTAGTAGCATATCCGATTTTATTGTGGCTAAGTTTCTCGTTTTAGGATTGCCACAACCCATAGGTTCTTTGAAATGGTTGATTGTTCTTTCAATCACAGCCCGGTTTTTATAAACACTTGACCATGAATCGGTATCTCTCACTGTACCAGGATACATTCGTAAATCACGGTTAATAGGAACATTTACAGTTCTACCTTCTCGTGAAGGAGTGCAAGGATCTTGGCAGTAACACACTGGATTTTTTCCTTTGTAGTGAGTATCAGGGCAAATGAATTTTAATCTTGTACGAGTCTTGTCATAATTAATACCTTTAAATTTAAAGGCCTTCGTAGGATCATGAGGGCACACTGGCCAACCTGATTCATTAAAAGCAGGGTCTGCTATATCCTCTGCCTTGGAACTTTTTCTAAGAGGAATAAATGCTTTTTTAAAATGACATTCCTTTAGTAGAAATGGATAGATCTTATACGTGTCAAAAGCAGTATCTCCTAAGAACATTTCAGGCTTAATATTTGGATGTAAAGCTAGAAAGTTTGAAATTACAGGCTTTAAGGATTTGCTATCATCAACTGTCTTTTCCTCTTCAGGATTATCCTCCATGACCTCTAGTTCAAGTTCTGGATTCTCTGCTTTGAATTTACGATCAAAACAAGTAATATCCCTTACAATGCCTAATCCATTTGTAAGAATCCCAAATTTATAGGCATAGCAGAACTTGCCATTAGCATACATTCTTCTTATTTCGTCATTAACAGAGGATACTTTAGGCATTCTAGAATAAGCGATATTGTGTATGTGATCATTTGATTTGCCTTTGTTCGAGGCTTTGACCTGTCGAATAATTTTGTTTAAGAACTTATCATTATTTTCAGCAACATATGTTTCAATACCTGTGGTATCATAAATCAACATAGAAGCGAGATTCTTATCAATACGTTCACATATGGGTTCAGTGAGATCAACAAGTTCATGAAACATCTCTTCAAGCTGTGGAACAAAATCCTGTTTAAAGCGAGTAAACTGAGCATCATCAGGAACACTTTCAATGCCACAAAACTCACGGAGTTCTTTTGAAAACTGAAGAAAGATGCGAAGTAGCGCTATTGTTGGAATACCAAAGATTTTCTGTAAGAGAAAAATGCTTAGCATAGACCACAAAGAGTATTTACGATGGCATCCCAATACGTTATAATAAGAGGTATAGAATGAAAATGGAATCAATGATTTTAAATCGAGATATTCATCAAGCAACTGTAGAAGTTTAGGCTTGTCATTTAGAAGTAGTTGATTGCATTCATTAAAAGTCTCAAAAAGAGATAGTTGTTTACACTGGTTTTTCATTGTCTAGTCACCTTTCAATCGTAGGATTTTGTGTGGTAACTTAATTTTACACGATTTTATGGGGACGGACAACTGAAATACAAAAGAGCAAAGCCTTCATATCGTTGGCTTTGCTCTTTCTGCAATTATCTA
>NZ_QNRX01000040.1 GCF_003317055.1 Alkalibaculum bacchi | reverse complement strand
AAACACGAACAATGGAAAAGTTAACTATAAAAAGTGATGTTTGAAATTATGCTGCGGTGAGATGATGATTTTTTAAGAACAATACTTGATGTTCTTTTGGATTTTGAATTGTGTAAGGTTTCTGATCTCTCATCACAGCAAATAAATATTTAGTGAGTTTGTGCATTACAGCAACTAAGGCTACCTTTTTCTTCTTACCTTTTAAATTTACTTTGTAGTATTCATGAATAACTGGATTTTCAGGTACGTTATTTTTGGTTCGGATAGCCGTTAGAGTAGCAGCGAATAAAGCTCTTCTAGCATAGCGAGAGCCCCGTTTGCTCATCTTCACCCTATCCCCTTTAAATTCACCAGACTCATTTACAGCTGGGTCTATTCCTATAAATCCTACAAGTTGTTTAGGACTTTTAAATTTCTCAAAAGATCCTATTTCAGCTACTAAGGTTACTGCGCAAATAAACCCAATACCAGTTATTGACTGGAGCAAAGAAATGTTCTTTGCATAACTACTAGGTAAATTACCGCTTTTAATAAATGCTTTAATAGATGAGAGAATGCTATTTACTTCATCATCGACTAACTCGTAAAGTGTAATGAAACTTTGTAGTGATGTATCAAAGATGCAAGAAGGTACACTTATAAAAGTGGCTTCATCAGCACATTTGATGAGCTGTCTGTATTTTTCTTCACTCCATGACATGCCCTTTTTAGATTGAAGCAAAAGATTAATGATATCTTCTTTGGGGGCATTTAGAATTGTATTAGGAGTGGGATACTTTTTTAGTATTCGAATGGAAGCATCACAGCATATATTACGGAATACTTTTTTATATCCATTGAAGTAAATGGTAAGGTAACTGCTCATTTGTTTTTTATAATCTGCACGATTATCAATGAGTCTATAATAATTACGCACTAGTTGCTTAAACTCAAATGCAATAACATCTGTATCAGAGGAAACCCTTATATCATCATATTTTCCTAGTTTGGCGATATTTAAGGCGTCTCTTTTATCACTTTTTACTTTCCTTATGTCCTTATTTTTGTTAGAATTAGTGACAAGAGGGTTGATAACAAATGCTTCAAATTTGTTATCTCTTAAAAAGTGGAGAAGAGTTAGATGATACACGCCAGTTGATTCCATGAAGAATATAGGCTTCATGTTAAACTCATTTTCCACTTTTTTTATTGTTTCTAAAAGATAATTAAAACCATTGCGTGTATGAACCAGCTTAAATGGTTTGCGGTACTCATGACCATCTGGGCAAAGGATAGCAACATAAGAAAACTCTGAAGCAACATCAATACCAACTATAGTGCTGTTTAGATATTTAGACATAATATATATCTCCCCTTAAAAAGAATATAGAGATAGAGTAGAGATTCCATTTCTATCAGTAGATTTGTAACCTCGTTTGTGACCCGAGTAGTTCTCTTAAAAAAGAGAAACTCAACCAGCTAAACACAGAACAGCTACTGATGGAATGACAGTCTTACTTACGAGTATCTGGTGAGAATAACTACTCACCACTCAGGTGGTAAACATCGATCTTCTCTATTCAGGAGTATTATAACACTATATTTAACTGGAGTGTTGTCTCTTAGATATCTGAAAAAAGAGCATTCAATCTACACAGTAGTCCGAATATTAGATACTATTATAAAGATAAAAATTCGTTAGACTATGTAGATTTAATTTATCAAATATCATAACTACATTATACGAGGTGGTAAGGTGGTAAG
>NZ_QNRX01000039.1 GCF_003317055.1 Alkalibaculum bacchi | reverse complement strand
GTGACCGCGTGCTTTTTGTAGAACGGACCAGCGAGTTACGGTATGTAGCAAGGTTAATATTTTAAGGATAGGAGCCGTAGGGAAACCGAGTCTTAATAGGGCGAAAGTTGCATGCTGTAGACCCGAAACCGTGTGACCTACCCATGTCCAGGGTGAAGCGTGAGTAAAATCACGTGGAGGCCCGAACCGGTGTCTGTTGAAAAAGGCTCGGATGAGGTGTGGGTAGCGGAGAAATTCCAATCGAACACGGAGATAGCTGGTTCTCCTCGAAATAGCTTTAGGGCTAGCGTCAAGTGATGAATAGTGGAGGTAGAGCACTGAATAGGCTAGGGGGCGATAAGCTTACCGAACCTTATCAAACTCCGAATGCCATATATTTTAGCTTGGCAGTCAGACTGCGTGAGATAAGTTTCGTAGTCAAAAGGGAAACAGCCCAGATCATCAGCTAAGGTCCCAAAGTGTAAGTTAAGTGGGAAAGGATGTGCAATTGCTAAGACAACTAGGATGTTGGCTTAGAAGCAGCCACTCATTTAAAGAGTGCGTAATAGCTCACTAGTCGAGTGATTGTGCGCCGAAGATAACCGGGGCTAAAACTTACCACCGAAGCTATGGCAATGCGAATGCATTGGGTAGAGGAGCATTGTGTACGAAGCGAAGCTAGAGCGAGAGCGACAGTGGATTGTACACAAGAGAGAATGCTGGTATGAGTAGCGAAAGTTAGGTGAGAATCCTAACCATCGAAAGTCTAAGGTTTCCTGAGGAAGGTTCGTCCGCTCAGGGTAAGTCGGGACCTAAGCCGAGGCCGAAAGGCGTAGGCGATGGACAACTGGTGGAGATTCCAGTACCACCTTTAAGCGTTTGAGAGAAGGAGTGACACAGGAGGATAAGCTAACCGCTCGAATGGAAGAGAGCGGCCAAGCGTCAAGTAGGGAAGCACAGTAAAATGCGTGCTTCTAGTAACTATGAGGCGTGACGGGGACCGAAAATAAGTAGGGAAGTAGCGGATTTCACACTGTCGAGAAAAGCTTCTATCGAGCAAGAAGGTGCCCGTACCGTAAACCGACACAGGTAGACGAGGAGAGAATCCTAAGATGATCGGGAGAAGTGTTGTTAAGGAACTCGGCAAAATAACCCCGTAACTTCGGGAGAAGGGGAGCCTAACCCACTTTGATGGGAAGGTTGCAGAGAAATGGCCCAAGCGACTGTTTACCAAAAACACAGGTTTCTGCTAAATCGAAAGATGAAGTATAGGAGCTGACGCCTGCCCGGTGCTGGAAGGTTAAGGGGACTTGTTAGCGCAAGCGAAGCAATGAACTTAAGCCCCAGTAAACGGCGGCCGTAACTATAACGGTCCTAAGGTAGCGAAATTCCTTGTCAGGTAAGTTCTGACCCGCACGAAAGGCGTAACGATTTGGGCACTGTCTCAACAACACACCCGGTGAAATTGTAGTACTCGTGAAGATGCGAGTTACCCGCGACAGGACGGAAAGACCCCGTAGAGCTTTACTGTAGCTTGACATTGAACTTTGGTATTGCATGTACAGGATAGGTGGGAGGCTAAGAAGTTGGGACGCCAGTCTCGATGGAGCCACCCTTGGGATACCACCCTTGTAATGCTGAAGTTCTAACCAGTGGCCATAATCTGGTCATGGGACATTGTCTGGTGGGCAGTTTGACTGGGGCGGTCGCCTCCGAAAGAGTAACGGAGGCGCCCAAAGTTTACCTCAGAATGGTTGGAAATCATTCGTAGAGTGCAAAGGCAAAAGGTAGACTGACTGCGAGAGAGACATCTCGAGCAGGGACGAAAGTCGGGCTTAGTGATCCGGTGGTACCGAGTGGAAGGGCCATCGCTCAACGGATAAAAGCTACCTCGGGGATAACAGGCTTATCTCCCCCAAGAGTCCACATCGACGGGGAGGTTTGGCACCTCGATGTCGGCTCGTCTCATCCTGGGGCTGTAGTAGGTCCCAAGGGTTGGGCTGTTCGCCCATTAAAGAGGCACGCGAGCTGGGTTCAGAACGTCGTGAGACAGTTCGGTCCCTATCCGTCGTGGGCGCAAGATATTTGAGAGGAGCTGTTCCTAGTACGAGAGGACCGGAATGGACAGACCTCTGGTGCACCAGTTGTACTGCCAAGTGCATAGCTGGGTAGCTAAGTCTGGAAGGGATAAGCGCTGAAGGCATCTAAGTGCGAAGCCCCCCTCAAGATAAGATATCTCACCCGTAAGGGGTAAGGTCCCTGGTAGACGACCAGGTTGATAGGTCAGAGGTGTACGTGTAGAAATACATTTAGCTGACTGATACTAATAGGCCGAGGACTTGACCTTAAAAAGATGATGAATAAATTTACTTTCTTGTGCTGTTTTTAAATATCACTTATTAAGCAGAAAGCTGAATGCTGAATGCGGAACATTTGATATAAACTTAGTGATAAGTTATAAAGTTTTATGATTTGAGAAAAGCAGTAAGTCACCGAAGGTGACAAGGTTTTACTTAGAACATAGAACATAAAACTTAGAACTAACACATTCCGCGGCAATAGCGGAGGGGCTACACCTGTTCCCATACCGAACACAGAAGTAAAGTCCTCCAGCGCCGAAGGTACT
>NZ_QNRX01000038.1 GCF_003317055.1 Alkalibaculum bacchi | reverse complement strand
TGAGTATTGCATTCGAAACAGACCACAAGTGCATATATTTAGACCACCTAGTGCATTAAAACAGACCACTCAGTGCATTGCAGTAGACCAGAGCTTACACAGAGTCCCTAAATTAGGGACTCTCCTAAATTTATATTTTATTAAGAGTTTCTTGCGCTTTGATAGTTAATGCCATGACGCTCACGCATAGAAACTTCTCCATCTATGAGTATCTGATAAGAATCATGTACAATACGGTCAAGTATTGCATCAGCAATTTGAACATTCTCTATTTTAGAGTGCCAGCCTTCAGGTGAGTATTGTGAACAAAATATTGTTGAAGTACTCTTTAATCTGGCCTCAATAATTTCAAATACATGAACAGCTTCTGCTTGAGATAATGGGGTAAGTAACCATTCATCAATAATTAATAGCTCAATCTTCTTATATTTTGAAACAAGCTTACGATAACTTCCATCTGCCGCATATTTAGCAGCTGTTAGCTCATCAATTAACTCTGGTAATCGAATGTATTTTACCGTGAAAAATTGACGACATGCTTGTACACCAAATGCATTTGAAATCCAAGTTTTACCGTTTCCTGAAGCACCCATCAAAATAATATTATGATGCTCACGTATGTAATTGCATGTTGCCAGTCCTAATATAAGCTGTTTATCTAAGTGACGATCTGGGTGATATTCAATCTCTTCAATAGAAGCAGTCGGCTCATTAAATGTAGCTTGTTTTATTAATCGCTTTAGTTTATTGGACTGACGGCGAGAATATTCATAATCAACAAGTAGGTTGAAACGTTGTTCAAATGACATCTCTAAATAATCTGAATTCTTTGCCTGATCTTGATAAAGTTCTGCCATACCACCTAAGCGCATTTCATTTAATTTACGTAAAGTTTCTTCATTTCTCATTTTTTATACCTCCAAAGTACCTAGCACCTCTGACAAAACCATAATCATTATTTGTTTTTATCTCGTTTAAAGTACCATTTTCTTTTGATTTTTGATGTTCCTTCATGCGTTTTAATATTGTTTTTAAAACAGATAATGTGGGTATATGCGAAATAGTCATTAATGTTTCACAACCTTGTTCAATAAGCTCTTGAGAGTAATATTTAGTTAGATTCCGAACGGATAACAAAATCGTTAGTGCTTTCTTCTCTACATGATTTTCTAAAATGTATTCCACAAACTTTTCTGTATTATGCCCTAATGTTTTCGCCCATTTTCTTATTTTATCTGGTGTGTGTTCAAGATACTGTCTATGATTATCTGGCATATGGTTAGGATTTGTTGAGTACTGACCAATTTCGCCAGAGAGTGTTTTATGAGATGCAATTCTCATCTCTTTGAAGTATACTTCTATTAGGTCCTTAGTAATTCGAACGTCAACTTGACTTTGGACATACTCATAAGGAACGGAATAATACATGCGGTTCACTTGGATGTGGTAGTTTAACTGAACCTTTGCAGTTTTCCATTCCGATAGCTGATAGCGTGGATGACGAAGAGGGATAAGCTTAGCTTTTTCTTCTTCGTTAAACACACTTCTTCTTGAACCTACTCTTTTTTGGAAAGGTTCATCATTTAATCGGTTCACTTGTTTTAGGATTTGGGTATTTAAGTCAGACAGGCTAAAACATTGATAATATCTCAATGAAGCTATAATTTGACGCGAAATATATCCAACGTTTCCTTCGACACTAGGCTTGTCTTTTGGTGCTCTTATGCGTGCTGGAACAATCGTAGTTTGATAATAATCGGCAAGCTCACGATAAGCTTCATTTAAGATGGGTTCTCCTTTAATTGGCTTTTTTACGCCAGTTTTAAGATTATCAGGAACTAAGACTTCTGGCACACCATCAAAATATTCAAATGCATGAATATGCGCAGTTAACCAACTACGTGATTTCATGTTTAAAAATCCTTCAACATAGAATAGTTGACTATACGGTAATACCGTTACAAACAGGTAGACTGGTAGTTCTTCACCAGTACTTCGATCTTGAATGGATAAAGTGTCTCCTGCCCAGTCAACTTCCATGATTTCTCCAGGTTTTCGCCTAATAGGCATAGTTAATTTATACTTTCGAGCATATTTCCCATAGTTATTACAGAATGTTCTATAAGCATAAGGAATTTTGTTAATATCTCTGGCACGTTGCGAATATTCATGATGAAGCAATTTTAATGTCATATTTTTCTTTTGTAGCTCACGATGCACCTCCTCCCAAGCCACAGGAAAATATCCCTTGGCTATGTCTTGTTTTTCAGGAAACAAAAACTCTACTAACCACTGATTGGTCATATCATCATTCAAGTCGGTTAAACCTAATTGTTTTGCCTTCTTAATGACATCTGATATTGTTTGTCGTGAATGACCAACACTAGAACTAATCGTTCTTTGAGATGTTCCCTTGAAGTGTAATTCAAGAATCTGACGATACTGAATCATAAAAAACCTCCTATATAATTTTGTCATGCTTTCAGCATGCCATTTAATTATACAGGAGGTTATGAGTATTTAAATATAAAATGGTCTATCAGTATGCATTTGATGGTCTATTTTAATGCATCAGGTGGCTCAAAAGTTAGCATCGATGGTCCATTTGAAATGCAATATTCA
>NZ_QNRX01000037.1 GCF_003317055.1 Alkalibaculum bacchi | reverse complement strand
TTGTACAGGTAAAAATCCGCTTAGGCGACATCTTCTTCCCCAACGCACAATTAAATCCATTCTTGAGATATCTGCAGAATAAATATTGTTAGAAACATTTGTTTTTAAAGATTGATTTTTTTCTTGAATATGGCCAATATCCCATAACCAATAAAGAAGCATCTTCTTTTGTAAGTAATTTTACTGCGTCAATGCAGGCTTTTGTAAATGCTAATCTCTGTATTTTAGAACGCTTTGTATTATCCTTGGTAAAACCGCAATAGGTCAACTCTCTAATTCCTAATTCCTTGCATTTATTAAACAAAGATAAGCCTGGCTCAATCCCACTATTGTATCCTTCTTCTTTTAATAGACCTTTATCTTGCGCCCACCTTCGATTTCCATCTGGGATAATGCCAATATGCTTTGGTAATCTCTCTATAAATTACTCCAATATCTATTCTTATTGTTCTGTCTAGAGATGCTAGCAAAAACAAGCCAACTCTCTTTTGCAACAAACAACTTTCATATTCTTGATCCTAAATGTTAAATATATACAGAATATTGGGTGAATATATTAATCGACACGATTGTTTATTAAAATATAGCTTATTGGTTCTATATATGTTAAAGGTTATATTCTTAGTAAGTCTTTACCTTACGATATTTTTTGCTTGTTTTCCATATGGACATGCTTGTACGCAATATCCACACATATCAATTTTCCCCTCATTTTTCCGTTGTCTATGATAATCATAGCAAGCTACCGCGTTATAGCGCATTTCACGGGGTTCTTCTGGGACAAAATCGCGACCAGTATATGCATGTACAGGACATGAATCTACACAGGCATGACAATTTCCACAACGAGAATCCATTATATAGCCGGAATTTCTAAGCCGAAGATTTGTAAGCACAGAAACAAAACGGACTCTTGGTCCATAATCTGGTGTAATCAATAATCCAGATTTTCCGATCCAGCCAAGTCCACTCAATCTTGCTCCAATTTTGTGTGAAAAGTTAGAGCAAAGCTTTTCTTTATCTGGATATAGAGAAGGGCTAATTGCCATAGAAAGATAGCTATTTTGCTGTAAAAAGGTAGCAATTACAATAGATATAATCCCTAATTGCTGATTAATAGACTGATAAGCAGAGAAATAATCAGCAAAACTGTGGACATCATCTCTTAAAATTCCGTCTATTGTACTATCTGGCAATACCATTCCAATAGTAATACAATAGTCATATTGTCTAAGATACTCTCCACCTTGTTTACAAATTTCATTATGTGCAGATGATATGTTTGAAGAACCAATATGAGTAGCGCCCATAGATACTGCAATCTCTTTGATTTTATTTTCTAATCCCTCTATACTTTTTATAATAATTCTCCTTTCTCTATAATTTTCGTATGATTTATTTTAATAGTTACCATATAATTATTTAGAACTTATCAGCTAATACTACTTTCGCATGATCAATGGATTGATTCACTTCTGTAGTATTAATAGTATTCATATCTTCTTCACCTTTTCCTTTAATTACAAGTTCGACTTTACACATATTATAAAGTAATCCAACGAGAAGAACTGTATTTTCTGCAAGCTTTTTCTCTTCAGCAGTAAATGTATTCCAATCCTTATGACCTAACATAGTAACAACGCTTGTTAATCCGTTTAAATGCTTTTGATAAATTCCATTAACAGAAGAAATTGTATCATGGTATTTATTAGAGGTATTTCTTAAATCAAGTAAATACTCACAAATCTTATTAATCTTATCCTCAGCTTTCTTCATCTGTGACCATGCTTCATCTGCTTTATCTGATAGCTTGCCGCCCGTAAAACTAAAGATAACGCCGCCTACAAGCAACCCGACACCTAATGTTGTTGCGCCTAAAATAGTAGTACCTAGGGCAATTCCTCCACCGCCTGCTGCAATGGCACCGCCACCTAATGCAGCCAATGTTGCATTTGTTAAAGCAGCTCCACTCAAAGAAGCTATTGCCGTACCTGTTGAAGCAGTGCCCAATGCCATAACTGCCGCTGTAGTTGCACCTGCTGCAGCAAATCCACCAGCCGCGCCCAAACCTGCTCCACCTAAACCACCAAGAAGCACTCCTGCTCCAACGGATACCTTTTTAAGTTTTTCTGAATCATACTTTGGAAGAGTAATGCCATTCTTAGAATAATTCTCGAATGTAGGTCTATTTTTAATTTGCTCAAATACATCTGAGAATGTATTAAAACTATGTAGTATTTCCAATTCAAGTTTGCCCAATTTGTCCATATCTTCACTGGTTGTTTTGTTTTCTTTTTCAAAGCGATTCATATTGCGCTCATGGCACCTCTTGGCAGACTCCATTGTACCATTCGCTTCTTTCATCTTTGCTGCTCCGTGAATCCCTGTTCCAATTCCTGCTGCACCAGCAATCGCAGCTCCGATTCCTAAAAATAATGGTAAAGGCATATTCATTTCCTCCTTGATTTTTTTAGTTCCTTACAGAACTTGTAATTAAGCTCAAGATAATCCTGGTAGATTATTTGTTCTTTAAACATAACTTCATAGCATTCATCAACACGGCACACTAAAGGCCTATCATCATATATTGTGCAAATATCATTTTTCAAATACATGCAAATACCATCTCCGTTATGCAATTCATTGTATATTGGTGATTTGTGTAGATTTCTGCAACATTCACCGCATTTATCGCACTCAAACATTATTTAAACTCCAATATAGAAAATTCGTCTTTCATGAAATCATCAAAACTTCCACTGTAAGGCAATGCAATACCAAGGGCTTTATATTCATTTAGTAATAAAACATGTAACTCTTCTTCGTTATCTGTTTCTTCCATCATTTCAAGCATCTTATCATATTGCTCTGTTTCCTTTTTGAAGAGTTCAATATCAATTTGTTCAAGTTGAGATAAATATAGTGCGAAAGCTTCATTTATTCTAATGTATGCATCCAGTTGCTTCTGAAGTGGCAAACTAATCCCTGCTCTAATACATACTTCTCTAAACACTAGTGATACTAATCT
>NZ_QNRX01000036.1 GCF_003317055.1 Alkalibaculum bacchi | reverse complement strand
AACTTAGAACTAACACATTCCGCGGCAATAGCGGAGGGGCTACACCTGTTCCCATACCGAACACAGAAGTAAAGTCCTCCAGCGCCGAAGGTACTCGGGTGGTGACGCCCTGGGAGAATAGGACGTTGCGGATTCACAAAAAGACTCACGTTTATCGTGAGTCTTTTTGCGTTGTAAGTTGTAAGTTCTATGTAAAACCATCTATACAAGTCATCCTTGAGCGAAGCGAAGGATCTTACTCTTTTGTTACCTCGCACGAAGGCGAGTTGCTTTTGCTGACCACCTGACCACCTGCTTTTCTAATATTTAATCTACTTTTAAAGAAACCAACCACTCTTTATGATAATATAGACTATGGAGGTGTTTTTATGAAAGAACTGAATATATGTATTGATATAGATGGCACAATTACAGAACCTTTTTATTGGTTAAAAAGAGTAAATAATCATTTTCACACTAATATACAACCAGAGGATGTTACTGTTTATGATATTGATAAAATTATAGGAATCGATCCTATTGAATATTATGAGTTTTATTTAAAATATGGTGAGTTACTTCACAAAGAAGCTCAGGTTCGGCCTGGAGTACAAGAAGTTATAAACCAATTGGCCAGTAAACATAGAATTCATTTTGTTACGGCAAGAGATGAAATAATGAGGGAAGTGACTCTAGAGTGGATGAATCACTATAATATCCCTATGGATACAATCTCCTTTCTTGGTTCACATGATAAAGTCAATAAAGCGAAAGATTTAGAATCAGATATTTTCATTGAAGACCGTTTAGAGAATGCGTTGCAATTATCAGATGCTAATCTTCAGGTTTTGCTAGTTGACTGTAATTATAATAAAGGGGAGTTACCTAATAATGTAGTTCGCGTGGAGAACTGGAAAGAAATTAATGAATGGATTTATTATTACGAAGGATGGAATAAGAAAGAGATGGCCCTATAAGAAAAATACTATTTGTGAAAAAAATTTAAATTCTCCTTTTGTATAATTGACAGATTGTTTATGATATTATAGACTATAAACGACAATAAAATACAACCTCACTTTAATTGGTGAGGTAGAGGTGCGATATTTAATAGTCTTTAACGTAGCTTGAGAAGCCGTGAGGTTAAGGAGAAGGAAATATTGCCGAAGTGTATAGTATTCTCGGTGCTATATGCTGGGACTGTAGTGAACAACTGCAGGACTGTCTCGATAAACGTCCCAGTTTGTTGAGGAGTGCTATCTCATTTGGGAAGAGGGGGTTAGTGGATAAGTGTACATTATGGCCTGAGCAATCCTCAGGCCTTCTTTTCGTGAACCAATGAGACAAATGAAAGTGAAACTTTCATTTGTCTCATTGGGCGACCTTAGAATCGACGTAGGAGATTCTGAGGTCTAGATAAACTATGTTTGAATTAATATTACAAGGGGGAGAAAGAGAAAATGAAGAAAAAGATTGTGTTGTCAATTGTTTTAATCTTAGCTATGATGTTTACAGCTTGTGGCAAATCAGAAGAGAGTTCAGAAGATACTTTTAAAGTAGGTATGGAAGCAAATTATGCACCATTTAATTGGACTCAAGTAGATGATTCTAATGGGGCTGTGCCAATTAAGGGTAATGCAGAGTATGCAGGCGGATACGATGTTGAGATTGCAAAGAAAATAGCAGAAGGTCTTGGCAAAGAATTAGAAATTGTTAAAATTGAATGGGATGGGCTTGTTCCAGCTTTGACATCAGGTAAAATTGATGCTATTATCGGTGGTATGTCTCCAACTGCAAAACGAAAAGAAACAATTGATTTTAGCAATAACTATTATAAATCAGATTTGGTTATGGTAGTAAAAAAAGGTGGAGACTACGAAAATGCTAGCAAACTAAGCGATTTTAGTGGTGCCAAGATCACAGCACAGTTAAATACTTTTCACTACACAGTTATTGATCAAATTTCAGGTGTAAACAAACAGACCGCATCAGATAATTTTGCAGCAATGAGAGTTGCCCTTGAATCTGGACTTATTGATGGATATGTATCAGAACGACCTGAGGGTGTTAGTGCAACCGCTGCTAATCAGAATTTTGCAATGGTAGAATTTACCGATGGTTTTAAGACATCGGATGAAGATACGGCAATAGCTGTAGGTGTAGCTAAAGATAGTGAAATGACAGAACAAATTAACAAGGTTATATCTGGCATTAGTTTAGAAGAACAACAAAATATAATGGATAC
This sequence comes from Alkalibaculum bacchi, assembly GCF_003317055.1. NCBI lineage: Bacteria > Bacillati > Bacillota > Clostridia > Eubacteriales > Eubacteriaceae > Alkalibaculum > Alkalibaculum bacchi. The sequence goes on along the minus strand of NZ_QNRX01000036.1, from coordinate 2,172 downwards.
AGCAATTAAAAACCAACCAGCAGCACAATAATACATAATAATGTAGATAAAACCGACCTGGATTTGCAGGCGGTTTTATCTTTTAAACAGGAGGAAAATTATGAGTTTAGATTGGTTGATAAGTATTGTTACCCAATATTGGCCTATGTTCATTCGTGGAGCGGGAATGACATTATTAATTTCAATAACGGGAACAATTTTAGGCTCTATCTTGGGCTTGCTAATAGGTGTGATACGAACCATACCACTACCTGAAACAGGACCAAAAAGAGTAATTCTAAAAATAATTACTGGAATTCTATCGTTTTATGTAGAATTTTTTCGTGGCACACCAATGATCGTACAAGCTATGGTTATTTATTTTGGTTCTGCTATAGCTTTTGACATGGATATGAATCGAACTGTAGCTGCTATTTTTATAGTCTCTATAAATACAGGTGCATATATGGCTGAAATTGTACGTGGTGGGATCATTTCTATTGACGATGGACAATTTGAGGCAGCTCAAGCTATAGGAATGGATCATCTTCAAACTATGACTAATGTAGTTATTCCACAGGTAATCCGAAATATATTACCTGCAACGGGTAATGAATTTGTCATTAATATAAAAGATACATCAGTACTTAATGTAATTGGAGTAACAGAGTTGTTTTTCCAAACAAAATCTATAGCAGGTAATAATTTTAGATATTTTGAATCCTTCTTTGTAGCTAGTATTTTATATTTTATTATGACTTTTACAGTAACCCGAATACTACGTTATTTTGAAAGAAAATTAGATGGCCCTAAAAATTACAATATAATTGGAAATCAAATGCAGGTAGAAACGCCTGAAATGGCAAAAAGTAAAACGAGAAAACAGTAGATTAGGAGGATATCAATGAGTAAAGTAATAGAGATACAACGATTGAATAAATCCTTCGGCACTCACGAAGTATTAAAAGATATAAATATTACCGTGGACAAAGGAGAAGTTGTAAGCATTATCGGTTCATCTGGCTCTGGAAAATCTACACTCTTGCGTTGTGTAAATTTATTAGAAAAACCCAGTGGTGGAGCGATTATTTATAAAGGTGAAAACATACTTGATGATAAACATGATGTGTACGCATATCGAACAAAACTAGGGATGGTATTTCAACAATTTAATTTATTCAACAATCACGATGTCTTGAATAATTGCGTAGTTGGTCAAGTTAAAGTATTAAAGCGTTCTAAGGAAGAAGCTGAAAAAATAGCGATGGAATACCTTAAGGTAGTTGGTATGGATCAGTTTATTAATGCAAGACCAAATCAATTATCAGGTGGTCAAAAGCAAAGAGTTGCCATAGCGAGAGCTCTTTCTATGGAGCCTGATGTAATGTTGTTTGATGAGCCAACTTCTGCTCTTGACCCAGAGATGGTTGGAGAGGTACTAAAAGTTATGAAGGAATTAGCAGATAGTGGATTAACTATGATGGTAGTTACTCATGAGATGGATTTTGCAAGGGATGTATCAGATCGAGTCATATTCATGGACAAGGGAGTTATAGCTGAGGAAGGTACACCTGAACAGATATTTAATACACCTACACAGGAACGTACAAAAGAATTTTTAAAACGTGTACTATAAAATTATTTATATTTGCCAGATGGATCATTATAATCCATTTGGCAATTTTCATGTTTAATAGAAAAGTTCTACTTTTAGACTTAGTTATTATCTAAGTCATTTTTATATGTAGTTGAATCTTTGGCCTGTAAGAATTGATCCTAGCGCTGTTGGCTGGTAGCTGATTGTTGATGGATAAAGTGACGAAAGCACTTTATTGTAGAATAAAAAATAAGAATCAAAAAAGTAATTGACAAAATTAAAAGAACACTCTATAATAGTAAAAGTCGCCGCAAGAAATGACAAAATAATGAAAAGTACGACAAATAATTATTTTCAAAAAAGCGGTTGACAAAAGAAACAAAAAGAAGTAAGATATAAAAGCTGTCTCGTGAGACAAGCAAGGTATTTGAAAATAGAATAGTGCACACAAACCCAAGCAAATTAGTTGCGTGTCTTTAAGACAAGCAACATTAAAGTAATAAAATGTAACAAGCCAGCAATTTATTTAGAGAGTTTGATCCTGGCTCAGGACGAACGCTGGCGGCGTGCTTAACACATGCAAGTCGAGCGAGATT
>NZ_QNRX01000035.1 GCF_003317055.1 Alkalibaculum bacchi | reverse complement strand
AGCTCTGGTCTACTGCAATGCACTGAGTGGTCTGTTTTAATGCACTAGGTGGTCTAAATATATGCACTTGTGGTCTGTTTCGAATGCAATACTCAATAAGTAGACTATGAAAGGTGATGACTATGTTCACTAAATTTTTAAACTTAGAGCCCGTAAGAAGAAATACAATTTTGAATGCTGCTCTAAGAGAGTTTGCCTGCAAAGGATTTGATGATGCATCAACCAATGTAATTGCTAAGGAATCAGGTATCTCAAAGCCTTTGATGTTTCACTATGTCAACAATAAAAAAGATTTTTTTATCTTTCTTTATGACTATTGTCTGGACATTGTGAATCAAGAGTATTTTGACCAAATAAATTTGCATGAGAAGGATATTTTTGAGCGTCTGCGACAGACTTGCTTACTTAAGATTCAACTGCTAAAAAAATATCCTTGGATTTTTGATTTTATAAGAGTTGCGGTGTTTACCGATTCTGAGATGGTGAAGGAGGAGATTGAGAAAAGGCGTAAAATGGTTGAAGCCAGCAGCTTTGAGCGGTTTTATGGAGATATTGATACATCCAGATTTCGAAGCGTGCTAGACATAGAGAAGGCAAAGCAACTGATTTTCTGGGCAGTAGGCGGATACGCAGATCAAATACTGGAGCAATTTAAAAGCTTGGATATCAAAGAGTTTGATTTTGATAAAATACGCACAGAGTTTGATGGCTATTTAGATGAGCTTCGAAAAACTTATTATAAATTGTAAGGAGGGCATTATGATGAATGTAATTGAAACAAGAAGACTTACTAAATTTTATGGCAAACAGGAGGCTTTATGTGGAGTTGACTTGACTGTGAAACAAGGGGAGGTCTATGGGTTTATTGGACCAAATGGATCAGGAAAATCAACAACCATCCGCATCCTTTTAGGAATGCTTCGTAAAAATGGAGGAGAAGCAAAGTTGCTGGGCGCTGACCCTTGGCAGGATGCCGTTGCTCTTCATAAGAGACTTACCTATGTGCCTGGAGATGTGACATTATGGCCAAACTTAACCGGAGGTGAGGTAATTGATTTCTTAGGTCGTTTGCATGGTCAAATCAATCCTTCACGTCGCAGGGAACTAGTGGATATGTTTCAGCTTGACACAAAGAAAAAATGCCGTAGCTACTCTAAAGGGAATCGTCAGAAGGTGGCACTGATTTCAGCATTTGCTTCTGACGCGGAGTTGCTGATTTTAGACGAGCCTACCAGTGGACTTGATCCATTAATGGAGCAGATTTTTCAGGGATATATCTTAGAATTAAAGAAACAGGGAAAAACTGTTTTTCTATCCAGTCATATTCTTGCAGAAGTAGAATTGCTTTGTGACCGAGTTGGCATAATCCGACAGGGGAAAATTGTTGAATCTGGTACCCTTGAAGAATTGAGGCATTTAACACGTACAACTATTAGCGTGGAACTTTCCAACCCTACAAATTTAAATCAACTGCAAGGGATTCACGATATAGCACGAAAAGAAGAGAAGTGGTTCTTTTCAGTGGATGCCAGTGCCATAGAGACAGTGATGAGCAAGCTTGCTCCTATGGGTATTAAGTCTCTTACAGCGGAACCGCCCACTTTAGAAGAACTGTTTATGCGTCATTATGGTCAAGATATTCGGGAGGTGCTTTAAGATGAAACAAAGTGATTTTATAGGTACCGCCAAGCTACTTAGGCTTTATCTGCGACGAGACAGAATTATTCTGCCTATATGGATATCGCTGGCCTTGATGGTGATTGTCGGGCAGGTGTCTTTTGTGAAAGGGATGGCAGATTGGAAGATATTTATCACTGAACTATCTGAAAGTCCTCTTACCTCTGCTTTGCTTGGACCTGTTGTTCCATTAAGCATAGAAGGAGCCATCCTTTGGCGTGGTCTGCTGCAGGCTTCCATAACAGTCATGATTGGAGCAGCATTTACTATGATTCGACATACCCGTACTGAGGAAACATCCGGAAGAAATGAATTGATCCTTGGAAGACCAGTAGGAAGATACGCCAATCTATCGGCAGCCCTGATCCTTTCCTATGGAGGAAGTTTTCTGGCGGGCTTATTGACTGCTGTATATTTTATGGGAATCGGCTTTGCAGGGAGCGGTTCTCTGCTGGCTGGACTGACTCTTGCCGCTTCTGGATTTATGTTTGCTGGAATCGGCGGATTATGTGCACAAATTTTTTCCCATAGTGGCAGTGCAAGAGGAGCTGTATTTGGCATATATGGATTAACCATGGTAGCTATGGTTACAAATAATATGGGAGGTGGAAGCACAGGGTGGGCATGGCTTGCTCCCGAATCATGGTTCCGTATCACCCTTCCCTTTGAGGGGAATCTTGCTTGGCCATTATTAATTTTCATCGTACTTTCTGCTCTGCCGATGATGATTTCCTATATGCTGCTTGGTCGCCGTGATATGGGTGTCGGGCTTATCATCCAAAAAGGAGGTCCGGCTAACGCTTCTCCACATCTCATTTCTCCAATGGCCTTTGCTTGGCGTCAGCATAAAGGCAGTATTCTGGGCTGGGCAATTGGGATGGCCTATCTTGGGGGAATTATGGGTGTGGGTACGCCCAATATATCCGAAACTATGAGTTCCATGTTCGCCCAGATGAACACTTCTTGGGCAGCTGCTATAGTAAATCTGGGCAATCAGGAAGGTTTCATAGCAATTTTAATCTACATTCTGGGACTGATGGCAGGTTTATCGGTATTTGCTATCACAACAGTACAAAACCTGTGGCAGGAAGAAAAGGAGCATTATGCCGATATGTTATTGTCAAGACCCGTGAGTAGGTTCAAATGGATGGGAAGCTATTTGACGGTTGCTTTCGTAGGTAGTGTGTTGATACTCCTTACCCTTGGTTTGGCTTCCGGCTTAGGATGGAGTATTGCTTCGGGAGAGTTCAATCATTTTCCTCGAGTGTTAGTCATGAGCCTTTCAAAAATTCCTTCTGTCTGGACAATTATTGGCATCGCCACCCTATTGTATGGCTGGCTTCCACGTATTGGCTCTGTTCTCAATTGGCTTATATTAGGTACGTTTATTTTCATCGAGATGCTTTGGGAGGTTGGAATCGTAGGATGGTCTGCACTGCAATGGACGCCCTTCGCCTATGCCCATTATAGTATTCCAATCCATGAGCTTTCTATCGTGCCGCTGATTGTGTTAGTAATTATTGCTATGGGACTTACATGGTTAGGCTTTGTTGGATTCAGGCGTCGAAGTATTGGATAAAACATATAACTCAAATATAGACAATAAGACTCCATTAGGCTAAAAAGATATGGAGGCAGTAACCAGAGAACGTAAATGGCAAATTAATGCTTTAAATTAAGCGTGGATGATATAAAAGTTGTTGAAAAAATATTCATCAAAGCAGAAGAGTTATAAAAAGTTAATTGATAAAAGGAGTGTATTCGTATGGTAGACAATGTCATTCAAATAGTAACAGAGAAATTATCTTCTTTGCCTTGCGTAGAAGGTATTGTATTAGGGGGTTCACGTGCAAGAGGCACCCATACAGAAGATTCTGATATAGATATTGGAATTTATTACAATGCGGAATCATTTAACCTGGCAGCGATTAATCAAATTGCTACAGAATTGGATGATGAGAATAGAAATAATCTTGTTGTACCTCTCGGAGCATGGGGTGATTGGATTAATGGGGGCGGATGGTTAGTTATAAACGGGTATCATGTTGACTTGATTTTACGTGATATAAAACGGGTAGAACAAATAATCAAAGATACGGAGCAAGGAATTGTTACTGCCAATTATCAGACCGGGCATCCCCATGGTTATATAAGTGCTATGTATCGTGGAGAATTAGCGATTAGCAAAATACTATATGCTAAGAACGAAAGCTTATGCGAATTAAAAAAGCATGCAGAAATTTACCCTGCTGCTCTAAAGAAGAGCTTGATAAACTTTTTTATATTTGAAGCTGAATTCTCTTTAATGTTTGTAAAAGCAAATGTGGGAGCAGAGGATAAATATTATATTGCAGGCCATGTTTTTCGTATTATTTCATGCTTAAATCAAGTACTATTTGCATGCAATATTGCTTATTGCATTAACGAAAAGAAAGCTATAAAACTGCTTGAAACTTTTGAATATAAACCTGAAAAATATGCCGAAAGGGTTAATCATATTTTTGAAGTACTCGGTCTTTCACTTTTTGAATGCTACGATATGACCGAGAAGCTTTATAAAGAAGTGAAAAAAATTGCAACGGAGATAAATAACTTTTTAAACGAGGGGAATTCAGATGAAAGAAAACAAATATGATGACAATATATTTTTTCAAAAGTACAGTCAAATGAGTCGTTCGCAGCAGGGTCTGGCTGGTGCAGGAGAATGGGAAACATTGAGAAAGCTGCTACCAAATTTTAAAGATAAGCGTGTACTTGACTTAGGATGCGGCTATGGTTGGCACAGCATCTATGCTATGGAAAATGGCGCCTCTTCTGTAGTAGGTGTTGATATTTCACATAAAATGCTTAAAGTAGCAAAAGAAAAAACGCATTTTCCACAGATTGAATATAGATGTTGTGCTATAGAAGATGTAAGTTTTCCAGATGAGAGCTTTGATATAATGCTCAGTTCATTGGCATTTCATTATATAGAAGACTATGAGGATATGATTAGTAACTTGTATAAAATGTTAAAACCAAATGGAACACTTATTTTTACGATTGAACATCCTGTTTTTACTTCCTATGGAACACAAGGCTGGTATTATAACGAAAAAGGAGAAATACTGCATTTCCCGGTGGACAATTATTATTATGAGGGAAAACGGACAGCTGTATTTTTGGGAGAAAAGATTACAAAATATCATAGAACACTGACCACATATCTAAATACACTGCTTTCAAATGGTTTTATAATAAATCAGATTGTGGAGCCACAACCACCAGAAAACATGATGGATATTCCGGGGATGGAGGATGAAATGCGCCGTCCCATGATGTTGATTGTATCTGCAAGAAAAGGATGTAAATAATATAGAAACAAAAATTATTTCATAGTGGATATGAGCTTCGAGAAGTGGATAAGAACGATTTGAAAAATCTTGGTAGCCTCATTTCAGAGTAGTGTATCATAGATGAAATAAATATTTTACAAGGAGAATTAAAATGGATTTATTAGAATTAATCATAGAATTTCATAAGGATAACGAACGGCAGGGACCGGGCAGTGATGAAGCGACATTAAAAGCTCTAAATATTGCGGATTCGTGAGTCTGACTGGTTCGAGCATCGTCTGTTTAAATGACCCGATACCGACATCAATCTGCATGTGTTCAGTTCGGGCACATCAGAGATTGATGCCAAAACGTCGATAGTCCAGGAAATCGTGGAACGAGCGAATGCAAATATATAACATCAGATTATATTATGATCAACCGTAATAATATGAGTCGACTATATAGTGCACAGATTGTCGGATGGGTAAGCGCATCCTTTGATAACATCGATGATGAAAGGAGGTATTTGATGGATTCTTTAAGTAGCATGAATAACGCAATGGTTTATATTGATGAGCACTTAACTGAGGATATCGATTATAGTGAAGTTTCTAAAATCGCTTACTGTTCAGAATATCATTTTAGGCGTATGTTTTCTTTTTTATCAGGCATAAGCTTATCAGAATATATTCGTAGAAGAAGACTGACGCTGGCTGCACTTGATTTGAAAGATAGGGATTTGAAAATAATTGATGTAGCCGTCAAATATAGCTATAATTCAGCTGATTCATTTTCCCGTGCTTTTCATTCTATGCATGGTATTCTTCCTTCTGAAGCAAGGAGCGAGAATACACAGTTAAAGGCCTATCCTCAAATGACCTTTCAATTATCAATTAAAGGAGGATGCGAGATGAATTATCGTATCATTGAAAAAGAGGCATTTAAATTAGTAGGATTTAAGAAGAGAGTTCCAATTATTTTTGAAGGTGTCAATCCAGAGATTGCAAAAATGACTGAACTTTTAGTCCCTGAGGTTATTAAAGAATTAAAATCACTTTCAAATGTAGAACCAATAGGGATTATTAGTGCATCTACTAACTTCTCGGAAGGAAGAATGGAAGAAAACGGTAGGCTGGATCATTATATCGGTGTAGCAACTTCAAGTGATGAAACAGCAGAATTCGATGTATTGGAAATAGAAGCCAGTACCTGGGCAGTTTTCGAATCCATTGGGCCATTCCCGGAAACACTTCAAAATATATGGGGAAGGATATACTCAGAGTGGTTTCCATCTTCAGGATATGAGGCAGCCATTGGTCCTGAAATTTTGTGGAACGAGAGTCCAGACACTGAAAATCCAAAGCATCGGAGCGAAATCTGGATTCCAGTTAAGAAAAAAGATATTAAATAAATATGGTAATTGATTAGGTTGACTTGTTCCCGCCTACCTATACCACAAATATAGTCGTGGACTTATTTCCGACTACTGCGAAAACCATAAAATACCATGACACACTATAAAAGGTAAGGAATTGTAAAAAACATCAATCCGAACGGGTCATTGCACGTTGAGTGCGTAAATTTTGGGGACGAACCTTGAAATTCAAGCTCCGTCCCCAAAATGGAATTCGTCTAGATTAGATAATTGCAGAAAGAGCAAAGCCAACGATATGAAGGCTTTGCTCTTTTGTATTTCAGTTGTCCGTCCCCATAAAATCGTGTAAAATTAAGTT
>NZ_QNRX01000034.1 GCF_003317055.1 Alkalibaculum bacchi | reverse complement strand
AAAACCATAGACCGTGTAATAAAATGTTTTCAAGAGGACGAAGTAAACTGCATTATTTTCGGGCACAGCCATATGCCATTATCACAGCTCTATAAGGACATTTTACTATTTAACCCAGGCTCGCCAACAGACAAAAGGCGAAACAAAAATTATTCTTTTGGTATTTTAGAGATTCATGAGAGTATTCATCCTCATATAGTATATTTTTAATGACTCAATTTTGACTCAATTTTCCACGTCCCTCGTGGGTCACATTAAATTCCTGAAATATGTTCCCTATTGGTTTTGTGGCTACGCTTTCCTATAAGCCCGTCTTTCTGCATATTCCGCACATTGCAAACAAACTATAATTTTTTTGCCACGATCATCTATATATTTCCGCCTTGAATCTCTCGATGTCTTCTTATTGCAAATATTGCATCTTTTTTTAAACATTAGCCTCCTCCTTAGATATGATTATATTGATAGTTTTCTTGGTTTTTCCTTCCATTCTCATCCCTCGTGATTATTCAATTAGAAGACCTTCCAAAACGAATATTAAAACAACAATTGCAAATACGATTATTGAGATTATAAGTAGCTTTTTATTTTTCCTTACCAAGCCTATTACGATTCCGATTAACAAAACAATTCCACTTAAAACGATTAACGGATCTATAAATTTACCACCATTATTTAATCCTTCTTTCATATCGATTTGCAGTTTATGTAAATGACATAATAAATGTTAACCATTTCATCTTATTAAAATATCGGTTTTAAATGATCATATGCACGTATGTTCTTTGGGATAGTTCTCAACTTTTAATTATTTTCATCTTATCATATTTTTACTAGCATATTACAATATTCCAAAATAATTTTACATATTATTACACGTCCCTGGTGGGTCAGCCATGTATTACGATAATTACTGGCTCTAACACCATAACCATAGAAATATCTAGTTTCAATATTTCTAGCATTAGGCATTTGTTTATCGTACTGCCACCTATAACGCATAAAATCTCACAGCTGCCCATGAGCTAGCCCACCCCATAGTCGTTCATCTGTTATTTCTTCCAAGAATTATGTAACGCAATTATATTTTTTACTTCAATTACTTCTTTTTGAGTTTTCAAGCTATCATGATCCCAACAGAATATAACATCAAATTTAGGAGTATCCAGATATTCTGGTTTATCATAAAAGGATGACTTGTAACAGGTTCTAATCCACTTTCCTTGTTTAATTAAATCCCTTATTATCACATTTATCTTTTGGGTCTCCTAGGGGACATTTCTCAACTTTTCCTGCTTTTAATCTATTATCTTATATAATTAATTAAGTTACAATATTTATCCAAAATCAATTGCATGATTTGTAAATCTATGTCATAATAAACCCAAACAAATGTTCATATTCAATGATAAAAAAAGAAGGTGAACCCCATGCCAAGAATCGCAAGACGTAAAGACCCAGAACTCCCACACCACGTCATGTGCAGAAGCATCAGTGAAATCAGACTCTTCAGAAACGACAACGATAAAATCAAATACCTCCAACTAATAGCACTCTACTGCCAAAAATTCGAGTGCAAAGTTTTAGCCTATTGCCTAATGGACACCCATGTCCACATTCAACTCGATCCCAAGGGCTGTGACATCTCCAAGTTCATGCATGGCTTAAACCTTTGTTATGCTCAGTATTACAATAGGAAGTACCGTCGTCACGGTCATGTCTTTCAAAACAGATTTCTTAATAAGGTAATCGACGTAGACGAATACAATCTAACGGTCTCCGCATACATACACAACAATCCAAAAGATTTACCCAACTATTACGACTGTGTCGATGAATATTACTTCTCATCCTACGGCATCTACCTAGATAAACATCCTGATGATTTTGGCTTAATAGACGCAGACTTCATCTTGTCTCAGTTTGGCAAGAGCCCTAAATTAGCTCAGAAAGTATATGCAGAGTTTGTAACCTCCTGCAACAAGGTCATCCAAAAGGAGAAACTCTTCGACATCATAGAAAAATTTGTCTCCACCGAACCCTACGAATACCGTAGCGAACGATACATCTACTACCGAGAACTAAAACCAAATCAAGTCATAGAAATAGTAGCAAAAACCTTCAACATAAATAATCCAGAGTTTATAAAGATTAAGTACAGTCATAGCATCACAAATTTTAAAGCAGTATCAATATTTTTAATGAGATGCCTCTGTGATTATAGTTATAAAGAGATCTGTAAGGAAATCAGGAATCTTACCCTATCTCAAGTAGCTAAACTCAATCGAAAAGGTTTTGAGCTGATCCAAAGTAATCCAAAGTATCAAAGCCTGCTGCCAGACCTACTTGAGAAAATTAAAGTAGCTTAACCGCTTATCAATAATAACAAATATAATTTGAGACCAATATAAGATGGTCTTAGAGCTATGTAACAATTTCTAAGAATTCCTTATATAATGCTTATCAAAACCAGTTAGGCATTATTTTTTTGCCCAAAAATCTTCATTATAAGAAACTACATGTAATACTTCGTCTCTAAACTGCTAAAAGTACAGATATGTCCCCTAGTTACCCCCTACCCCCTAATTTTTAATCCATTAGATATATGGTATATTGTTTATGTCAAACTAGAAATTAATTTCAAGTAATATTGGTGTATGATCTTGTCTTGGACCTGAATCAATCATTTCAGATTTAATTACTTTATCTGTAATGCGATTGCTCACCAACCAATAATCAATTCTCCAACCAGAATTATTAATTTTACTTGTTTTAGCACGCTGAGCCCACCAAGTATAAACATCTGTTACATCTCCGTGAACATAGCGAAAGGTATCTGTAAAACCTTTTTCTAAAAGATTTGTAAAGCCTTGGCGTTCCTCATCAGTAAAGCCAGCTGAGTTACGATTATTATTAGGATGAGCCAAATCGATTTCTTTATGTGCTACGTTGAAATCACCTGTTGCTATAAGATACTTCTCTTTATCAAGATTTACTAGATAATTTGCATATTTTATATCCCAAATCTGACGCTCTTCTAAACGATTCAGACCATCCCCCGCATTGGGCGTATAAACTTGTGTTAGGTAGAAATGTTCAAACTCTAATGTAATGATTCGACCCTCAGCATCCATGGTGCCTGGCGCATCAATTACTGGAAATATAACGGATGGTTTTAAATGGTTCTTATATAAAAACATGGTACCTGCGTAACCCTTGCGAGCTGGTTCTACTGAACTATTCCAAACAATTTCGTAATCTGGAAACTTATCCTTCAAAATTTCTAAATGCTTTTTCGTAGGACCATTACTTGATAACTTTGTTTCCTGTAAGGCAATAATTTCTGGATTATGTTGTATAATCGTCTCTAATACATCTCGAGATAATAAAGCACGTGCTGAATCACTTGTTAATGCTGCATTTAATGAATCAATATTCCATGAAATAAACTTCAATGTTTTCCTCCTAATAAAATCTATTTGCCAACTTATTTTTCTATCAAATTCTGTAAGTGTAGTATTATCTGATAAAAATAGTATATCCATAAAGTGTTAAAAACTCAAGTTTTCAAAGGTAGTGCTTATATTTTCAGGGAGTGAAATAAACATTAGAATGTTTAAGTAAGTAGAATTTGTTTTTTCGCAAGTGATTTTGGTTTACTTTTTTAATTTAAAAAGCTTCATATTTTATTCGTTAGTAAAAAATCCGTACCCCATTTCTTTATTATAAAGACCATAGCATGAAAGTGTTTCCGCTACTTCTTCCTTGGATAAGTATCTTTTTGGCCACCAGCTCAAAAAATCTTCTGAAAGTTCCTTGATAGGAGTTTCTGGAGTATAGAGAAGGAATTCTTCCCCATCTTCCATTCCATGTGGGACTGAGGCTATATAACGTATCTGGTCTTTAATCCATTCCTCTCCCTCATTATTTTCGGTAGTTATTTCACCAAGAGTCATAGAATAGGTATAGTCGTTTACCTGCTTTATATCATCAAATTGTCCACTAAAGGCACAAATATAGACTGAACCATATGGATACCCCTCACCACTGCTACCCATCTCTGAATCATGGTATATACCTTCAAAAGAACCATCAGAATTTAGTGTGATTAAAGTTGCCCATGCACCAGCACCACTAGAAAAGGCTAGCTTCTTTGAAGTCTCCTCAAAAAGTTGAATTTCTTCGCTTACAGTAACTTCTTCGTTCTTTAAGATTTCTTCTCTCCTTATGATTTTGTCTACTGGTTTCTTAGCTTCTTCTGGTTGAGATTTATTTTCCGCTACATCTACATCAGGCGTTTCCTCAACCATGATTTCACTGTTCGCTTGTTGAGTTTCTCTTTCCTTTGCTTTTCCACAACTACTCAATAACCCTACGCCAATCACAAAGCACATCAGTACTATTACAACTCTAAATGCATTTCGCTTAACTTTCAAAACTCATACCTCCTCAAAGTTCTCTGAAAGATATTTGCCACTAGCAGTAATACAACACTCCAGAGATATTGTCGGTTTTTCTTTTATCATATCATTTATAGTGAAATATTTTACAATATTCTTATGATAATTCTTGCACATTTCTATACTTTATGAAAAAATATAATCAAACGAGTATTCGTATCTAACGATAAAGAAAGAGTGAATTTCATGCCAAGAACAGCACGACGAAAAGACCCGGAACTCCCTCATCATGTTATGTGCAGAAGCATTAGTGAAATCAAACTCTTTAAGAACGACAACGATAAAATTAAATACCTACAACTAATGGCACTTTACTGTAAAAAATTTGAATGTAAAGTTTTAGCCTACTGTCTCATGGACACTCACGTTCATATTCAACTCGATCCAAAGAGCTGCGACATTTCAAAATTCATGCACGGCATAAACCTTTGTTATGCCCAATACTACAATCGTAAATATCTACGCCATGGTCACGTATTCCAAAACAGATTTCATAATCTTGCAAAAATAGTAGGGGAATTTATTTAAATAGCAAATTCTTAAAATATGTTGCCTATTGGTTTTTCAGCGAAAAGCTGAAATTTTCTGCTTATATGTATTTATACACCTTGGTATACAAAGTGCTTTTTATTTGCTCAAATATGTCCTCATCCACTTTGCTACCTGAAGTCATGATGAACAAAGGAATGGCCTTCTTTCCCTGAGATATTGGAGGTTGCATATATGGATATTCGTTAAGGAAAAAATTATTTCGCTTGTAGAAGCCAATACGCCTGCTCGCCATTTCTGTTTCTGGCGGTTCAACTTCCAGACAAACGGTTTTATCAAGCAGTTCCACCAGTTCATTCAGTATATATCCTCCAATTCCACCATTTCTATGCTCAGGATTTACAACAAAATGTTCGATGTAAGCGAATTTATTAAATTCCCAAACCGCAATAAAAGCCTTAATATCTTGAGATTCGTTACACAACACATATATAGAATAGCCAGGGTTATTGAGCAGTGCTTTTTGCTCATCGTAGGTTCTATATTCATCACTTGGAAAACTCATTTCCATTAGATCATATATTGTATCGAAATCTTGAATTTTTAGTTTTTCTATCATAGTAATTTATCTCCTCATCAACATTAACACAGCGACAAATTCAAATTTTATATCACGTGTACGAAAATCAAAACCGTTTGTAGTTCTACCTATCTAGATGAACTAGACTATCGCGCTGATGACCTTGGCATCCTCGATACCGACTTTATTCTCTCTCAATTTGACAAAAATCCAAAAGTAGCTCACAAAATCTATGCTGAATTTGTAACTAGTTGCAATAATGTCACGCAAAAACAAAAGCTGCTCGAAATAGTAAATTACTTTATTACAACTAAACCATATGAGTACCGTAGCGAATGCTACATATATTTCAAAGACCTAGAACAAAACCAAATCCTTGAAACCGTTGCAGATGTCTGTAATATAAAACAAAATATTGCCACGCTATTACTGAATACAAGGTAATCTTAATCTTTCTCATTAGAGACCTATGTGATTACAGCTACAAACAAATATGTAAAGAGATTGGCAATCTAACTCTTTCAAGAGTAGCAAGCCTTTGTAACCAAGGCTTCGAGCTATTAAGTGAAGATTATAGGTACAAGGATGTAGGCCTAAATTCCTTCATGCGGTTTCAGCGGCTTAAGTATTCTCCATATTCATATCAACTCACCACTAACTAATTGTTCACTAGACACGTGGTGAGTTTGCTAAGTCTTTTTTTGCTCTTTTTTCATATAATAAGATTATTAATATATAAAATACAGCTTATTAATTATCATTTTTCTTTCACTATCTCGCAAAAGCAGTGGGATAATTTATGTAAATAGTAAATTCTTGGAATCTGCCCTTTGTTGTTGTGTTATCCTACTATCCTACTTAGAATATAAATAATTTTCAATTTAATTTGCAAATGTTGTGTTTTTTGCTTTCCATTTTTCAAGGGCAATACTTAGCCAAAAACCATAAATTCCAAATGTGATAATAGTAAGCAAAAACCATTTAATCCAATTGCCAAATAAACCAACTGCACTACCATTAAATTGAAGCCTTCTACCTTCTACCACAGTATGATTTATTCTCCATCCATAAACCATACATAAAGCCCAGGGATAGCAAATACCTAATGTAATGGTGGTAATAAAAATTCCTAAAAGAGACCAACCAATTAATTGGAGTAGTCCTCCGTCAAAATATGAATCCTGTTTTACATTACCTCTTTCAATATTAGTTTCCATAATTCACCTCCTACTTTGATATGTTAATGCTACAATATTCACCATATTTATACAATACCTTTAATGACCTAGTATCTGTACAACTACATGAATTAAATGGTAGCGGAGCATTTATGCAAGAATTCAGCTCTTTAAATAATGAATATGTAGCTCGTTCTTATTTGATTGGTGATGGGGGGGCCACTGTAAGAGCACAGGTAAGAGTTGGAATTACTTCTAAAAAAATGCTAAGAAAAAGTTTAATGATGAAACAATTTATTGGGAAATGAATACTGATAAAGATATTGCTCAAGTTACTTGGCTTAATGAACATATTATTTTAGTAAATGATGTTAAGATTGATTTATATGATAAAAAAACATATTATAACTGGAAACATTATATTGGCAATGAAAGTAAGAAGGATGTGTAAATAAATCTGTGTTTTAGGAAAATATTGGCTCATTCCTGGTAAGAATCTAAATAATGATTTAAACCAGGAAGGAGCTATTTTTATGAGTAAATCACCAAAAGAATTTCCTAGAGAGATGATTAAAGAAGGTGACCTTAAAACAGCTGGAGATTTACATTCTTATCTGAAAGATATTTTAAGGATACTCTCTAGAAAATGCTAAAAGCTGAACTAGATACGGAGTTAGCTATTCAAAAGGAGATCGCAAAAACGCAGACAGACAATAGACGTACACCCTTAGGTCCACTTCATCTCACTAGGGTCTTAGTTTTGATTAACATATTTTATTGACTATATTTTGGCAACATTTCTATGTCTCCAATGATCTAAGATTACATATAACACTAAAACAATCCATCCCATTTTCCTCACACTCCACTAAATAAAAGTATCCATCTCTATCAATACCATAACACCTAACACCGTTATAACAATACTCACAATAATCAATATTCCGCGTATCATAAAATGTAGTCAAATCTAATATCAATAAATTTAACCTACCAGTTTCATCTGTTGACCTGATCTCTGTAGTATATCATCTGCACGGCTTTTAGCATTTTTAAGTTTGATCTCTAATACAATGGAATTCACCTCATCTAATGGAAATTGATTTATTGCCTTAATTATTCTAATTGTGTATTTTTATCAAGCTTCAAAAATTTAGCAATATCTATAGCAGTCTATAGATTTTCAGTATTTAATTTATTTTCTCAAACTTCGCACATAAATAATTGAATACAAGTATTGGAATTCCGGGTTTACAGGTATAAAAATAGCATGAAAACACCAGATTTGTTATAATTG
>NZ_QNRX01000033.1 GCF_003317055.1 Alkalibaculum bacchi | reverse complement strand
AAAACCATAGACCGTGTAATAAAATGTTTT
Source organism: Alkalibaculum bacchi (assembly GCF_003317055.1). Taxonomy (NCBI): domain Bacteria; kingdom Bacillati; phylum Bacillota; class Clostridia; order Eubacteriales; family Eubacteriaceae; genus Alkalibaculum; species Alkalibaculum bacchi. The sequence continues at coordinate 8,268 of NZ_QNRX01000033.1, read as the reverse complement.
CAAGAGGACGAAGTAAACTGCATTATTTTCGGGCACAGCCATATGCCATTATCACAGCTCTATAACGACATTTTACTATTTAACCCAGGCTCGCCAACAGACAAAAGACGAAACAAAAATTATTCTTTTGGTATTTTAGAAATTCACGAGAGTATTCAGCCTCATATAGTATATTTTTAGTGAAGTTTTTTGTGCCGGATTTGAGCTTTAAAATGCATAGTAACCCGTTTGAAGATTAAGATTACTGCCTCTTTTTTCTACCATCATAAAAAAATAGTGGAAGATTTTATAATGCATCAAGTAACCTCTTTCAAATGCAATATTTATCTGACCAAACTCTAAAACTTGACTCAAAAAGTCGCGTCGCTAACGAGTCGTGGAATGGAAAGTCCTCCTCAAGTTTTAGCAAAACGTTCTTTCATGTGCCTTCCTCAAATATTGCGGAAATTTTATGAATAACAAGAAGCGAACTGTTCCCTGTCAAGTAGACAAGTGAAAAAACAGTTTTCTATATCTCCAGCTACTCTTGTGTAGTTGGAGATATTTTATTTAACAATCCTACGCTGGTAAGTCCTTTATATATTTTGATAGAAGTCCCTCAATAACCATTGCTTAAGTCTCTAAATCAGTAATAATGTGATTCAAAAAACATTCCAAATCAGCTTGTGGACCTTCTATAAGCTGGCACTACTAGCCTAATTCGATGACAACACTTAGCTATTGTTTCATAATATGGATTATGAAGGTGAGATAGTATGGCAGAATGAAGGCATATCAAAAGGTCACCATCCTCATATGGCCATATCTACCTGCATATGCCTGTAATAAAGTGAGATTTATGTTGCCTCAGACTAATATGTTATGGGTTTTTTATTGACCACGTAGTCTAATTATGATAAGGTGATATTATTGACCGATTGGTCTGAAATATACAGAGGTGAAAAAGATGAAGCGAGAAGAAAAAAACATGCTAAAGAGACAACAGATAATTAGTAGTGCTATAGCTGAATTCGGGGTTAATAGCTATACAGAAGCATCCTTAAATGCTATTTGCAAAAATGGTAATATATCAAAAGGAATTATTTATCATTATTTTAAAGATAAAGATGAGCTATATCTGGTTTGTGTTACTGAATGCTTTGATAGGTTAACTACTTTCCTTAATAGTGAAAAGATAACCTTCAATAATGTTGAACAGGGTATTGAGAAGTATCTTGATTTACGTCATCAATTCTTTAAAGCAAATCCTGATTTTAGCAATATATTTACAAACGCTTTATTACAGCCACCTAAGCACTTAGTAGAGAGAATAAAGGAAATAAAAGTTGGACTAGATAAATTCAATATCAATTTTTATGAACAAGTTCTTAAAAATGTGAATCTTAAAAGTTATGTTTGCCACGAAGAAGCAATTGAATATTTTCTTATATTTCAAGAATCATTTAATTTTCACTTTCAAAATAAAACTTATGGAGATTTTACGAAGTTATTTGATGAACACGAGCTTAAATTAGGGAAGTTATTAAAAATTATGTTTTATGGGATAGCAAAGGAGGAAACAGAATAATGAATTTACTAATACTAAGGCTTCTGATAGGAATTTCTATTGCATTTTTTATGGGTAAATTTGTATCAAAGATAAAGCTACCTGCTATTTTAGGATGGCTCTTAACAGGTATGATTATAGGACCTTATGCAGTGGGTATAATAAGTGATGAACTGTTAAGTGCTAGTTGGTATCAAATTATTTTAAGTATTTTTGAGTGCGCTATGGGTCTTATGATTGGTACTGAACTTGTGTGGAAAGAGCTCAAACGATCGGGGAAACAAATTGTAATAACGACCATTTTCCAATCTATTACGACATTTTTAGTGGTAACATTATTTTTTGGAACAATTTTTTATTTTACTAATGTACCGCTTTATGTGGCACTTATTTTTGGAGGAATTGCACTTGCAACAGCCCCTGCACCAGCTTTATCTATAGTTAAAGAATTTAAAGCAGAAGGTCCAGTAACGAGAACTTTAATTCCTATGGCAGCCCTTGATGATATTGTTGCAATTATTGTATTTTTCAGCATTACTACCTTTATTACTGCTGCTAATGCAGAAAAATCAACACCACTATATCTGATGCTGGCTATAATGATAATATTACCACTTGCTATTGGAGTAGCAGTCGGATTATTCGGAGGGATTATCTTAAAAAAAGAGCGTTCTAGAAGTACAACCTTAATGATTACGGTTATACTTTTATTACTAGTTTCAAGTGTAGGACTTGTATTTAATAACCTGATTTTAGAAGAACCAATTCTGAATTTTATGTTAATAGGTATGGCTTTCTCTGCCACTTTTGCTAATATTGTATCTGAAGAAAGATTGTCAGAAATAATGAATGCTTTCAATCCAATCCTTGAACTCTCTTTGATGATTGTTATCTTAAATCTAGGTGCACCGCTTGATTACCATTTAATTTTAGGTGCAGGAATATTTACAGTAGTATACATTATATCAAGGGCAACAGGTAAATATGCAGGTGCATTTTTAGGAGCGAAAATGACAGGTTTGCCAAAAACTGTGGAAAAATATTTAGGACTCACACTATTACCTCATTCTGGTGTTTCACTTGTCTTCACAGGCATTGCGGCTACAACATTAAGTACTTTTGATCCTACTTCTGCAGCGATACTCCAAGGAACAATTGCGGCTGCGGCTGTAATAAATGAGATTATCGCAGTTATCATAGCTAAAAAGGCTTTCGAGTGGGCAGGAGAATTAGAAAGACAGACACCGATAAATGTATCATCGGATTTTAGTATAAATTCAAATTAATTTTGATTTAAGCTGAACTTATAAGTCCCAAGAAGATTAACTACATTAATCTTCCAAGAGTAGAAAACACATGGAAAGTTTCAAATAGAAAGAGTTGTTTACGCTGGTTTTTTACTGTCAAGTCACCCTTCCATTGTAGGGTTTTGTGTGGTAACTTAAATTTACACGACTAGGTATTTGCGGAATAAAGCAAATTCCTAGTCGTATTACAATATTGGGAAATAATTTTCACATATTATTATATCCTGTAAGAAAACACATTCAAACAGGCGCTCGTATCTAATAATAAAAAATGACCCAAAATTTCACAAATTTCATGACCCTCGTGACTCTTAGTCTTTTTTTTCATATTCAATGCACATTCCAATGCGTTAATGTCTGCCGGGTTAATTAAACATAGTATCTCATGTCGCTCCAAACGCATGGTTTTAGGATTGAAGGTCATGTGTGCGATGTTTGGAACTAATTTCATACATACTATAATATCCATATTCGACCCCCTTCTTGCTTTATTTGATTATATTCCATTCGTGCAACAAAGACAATTGTCGAAATCAAACATTATATGTCTTATTACAAAAATATAAATGATATGTACTGCACATCATAAAGCAGATGATAATTTATTATTTATCATTTATGATAAAATTCGTTTTGATAATCCACCTATTAAAATAGTAATTTATAATTACTGTGCCTAGAACAGTCAAACTAGTATTAAGATAGAAATATAATTGCATTTTCTTCTCTTTGAATTGAAATGAACACTATCAAATTAATTTATCTCCATAGCGTGAGGAAAGAATTATCTTAGCCATATTTCTGACATATTTTATGGGTATAATTTAAATAAAGAAAGTGAGAAGCTTTCTAAAATGTAAATTAAAGGAGAAAAAAGATGAAAAAATCAAAAAAGATTCTTTTAACTATCGGAGCTGCTACAGTAGTTTTTACTTCTAGCTTAGGAGTAGCTTTTGCTGGAAACACATTCTCACCAGCAGAGAAACTATCACAAATTACAGGTATCTCAGTTGATGAGTTATACGAACAAAAGGTTGATAAGACTTTTGGAGAAATTGCTGCTGAGAAAGGTGTCCTAGGGGAATTCAAAGAAGAAATGCTTGAAAGTAAAAAAGAGCTATTAAGCCAAAGAGTAGCAGATGGAAGCCTTACCCAAGAAGAAGCAGATGAATACTATATTCGTATGAAGCAAAACAGCGAAAATTGCGATGGAACAGGACCAAATAACTCGAATCGCCAAGGATTAGGTTTTGGCAATGGTATGAGAAGTAGAATGGGCAACGGTAACCAATTTAATCGATAGTCGCATTTTAATTCTATTCTCTCCTTCAAAAAAATTACGAATAAAAAGGAAAGTTGGTCATTCACTTAGTTACTGTAAATCTTGCATTTTATCTTATTAAAGTGCAGGATTTTTGTGTTTATTTTAGAAATAAACTAGGTAAAATTAAATAACCTTCTTTTATTTTGATGCACTAGACTCAGAATAAAAGACTCCCTAGTAAGACTTCAAGAATTGACCAAAATCAAAGAATTTTAGGGTAAGGGAACCATTTATGTATAACGCATACTAAATATTTGAAATAGTATGGTTTTGTACTGTATAATATAATAAATGAATCATTGTATTATTACACGATAAAAATATACGGAGGTTAGTAATGTTATTTATGATATTTGTCATTATTGCAATAGTAGTGACTTTTATAAACCTTTATTTGTATAAAGCAGGAAAGGATTATAAGATTGCTATGGCGTTAGGATTATCATTTACAGCATTAACACTTTGTTCAGAATATAGTCTTGTATCTCGGTGGGTAAAAGTGGAAGATTGGTCAGCTTTAGGGGATGTAGTACCTAGTATGGAAAGGGTATTATGGTTTTTTACAATTATTTCTATCTTACTAAATATAGCACCTATGCTTATAGAACTAAAAGGTAAGAAATAATTACTTATTGTCACATCATTCTTAATAAACGGACTAAGGGAACTCCTCATAGAGTTCCCTTAAAAATGCTATAATATCATCTACTTCTAGTTCCTCTTTTGCTTGTGATGCTATATTATAGAGTTGACCTTGATCAGCTGGACTACTTACAACATCTACAGCAACAACTAAATGATATTCGCTGTCTACAGCTATTTGTACGTTGTGCGAGACATCGGTTCCATTATTGGTTTTTCATTGTTTTTCGATGAAATTAGCTTTGATTTTAAACATAGAAAATTCTCCTTATACTTTCTTGACTCAATCCAATTCAAAAAATGATTGACTAAAAATTAACCACAATGATATTATGTTTATAAGGATATAACCATGAAGGTTAATTTGTATTCGTTGTATTATTTATAATAACATTATTTCAGACTCATGAAGGGACTGTTTATCCGATGCGCCCATTCATGAGTTTTTTGTGCGCATATAATATCAAACTTTAAGGAGATGATTTACATGCATATGGCAGACGCTTTAATTACACCAATCGTTGGAGGTGCTATGTGGGCTACTTCGACTGGTGTCGCTTCCTATTCCGTTAAAAAGGTTCAACAAGATTTAGACGAAAAAAAGATTCCTCTTATGGGAATCATGGGGGCCTTTGTCTTCGCTGCTCAAATGATTAACTTCACTATACCAGGTACGGGTTCAAGCGGGCACATCGGTGGAGGAATTCTCTTAGCTATTTTATTAGGACCTCATGCAGGATTTATCACTATGGCTTCGATTCTTGCCATACAAGCCCTATTCTTCGCTGACGGAGGACTACTTGCACTAGGAGCTAATATTTTTAATCTAGGATTTTATACTTGCTATTTAGCTTATCCCCTCATATATAAAAATATCGTAAAAAAAGAGATGACAAAAACCAGGATATTTGTAGGCTCTTTTCTTTCTGCAATTATTGGATTGCAGTTTGGAGCTTTCAGCGTAGTTTTGGAGACGCTTTTTTCAGGAAAAACAGAATTGCCTTTCAACATATTTGTCCTTATGATGCAACCCATCCATTTAGCGATTGGCATTGTGGAAGGTTTATTGACTGCAGCTGTAGTTACTTTCGTATGGAACGCTCGTCCTGAGATTTTACAATCATCAAGCGTAAAAATTTCTAATGGTGTTTCTTACAAAAAGGTAATGGTTATTTTACTATGCGCAACAGTATTTATTGGTGGTATATTATCCTGGTATGCTTCTTCTAATCCTGATGGATTAGAATGGTCTATTGAAAATGTAATGGGAACTCCCGAATTAGAGACCTCTGGAGGGATTTATGATACCCTAAGTAATCTGCAAGAAAAAACCGCCTTTTTACCTGACTATTCCTTCAAAATTGATTCAGAAGCAAAAATTGAATCAAACTCTCCTATCAATGGAGGCACTTCCCTTTCTGGTATTGTTGGAATTTTGTTGACACTTGCATTTGCTACCTCTATTGGACTCATATCATATAGATACTGAAAGCGCAATCAAAAAAAAGTAAATCAAAATTAAAATTTTAGGATTGATAAAATGGCAAATATAGGAAATTCTACGTATGAATTAAGATATTTAGATGAGTTATCTCAGAAAGATACTTTAGTTCATAATATTCACCCCCTCATAAAGTTAATTGTGAGCCTTTCCTATATCGTGTTAGCGGTTTCCTATGGAAAGTACGACATTATGGGGCTGTTACCACTAATAATTTACCCGATTATTATATTCAATCTCGGTGATATTCCCTTTTTGCCAATAGCAAAGAGGACGCTAATTGTTCTGCCTTTAGTCTTAGGGCTTGGAATCTTTAACCCCATTATGGATCGAAATTTGGTGACACTCTTTGGAAATTTCAGCCTAATTGGGGGATGGCTTTCTTATATTACGCTTATTATAAAGTCCCTTTTAACGGTAGTTTCTGCCTTGTTGTTGATTTCCACGACAGGAATAGAGAAGATCATTCAGGCAATGAGTCAAATAAAGATTTCTAAAATAATTGTCATGCAGTTTCTACTTACTTATCGCTATATATCCGTGCTATTAGAAGAGATCACTAATATATGGACTGCGTATTCACTTAGGGCACCTGCTCAAAAAGGAATTCATTATCAGTCTTGGGGACCTTTGCTAGGTCAGCTACTGATTCGTTCTTATGACAGAGCTCAGAGAATATATAATGGGATGGTTTTAAGAGGGTTCAATGGTGATTTTTATAGATTAAACAATAACAAACTACTTTTTAAAGATATTACCTATGGGGTTTTATGGATTCTCTTCTTTCTACTAGTAAGATTCTATAATATTCCCATGTTATTAGGTTCAATTATGACAGGAGTGTAATATATGAGTCATCATAAAATCATACTAGAGGATGTGTACTATACCTATCCTGATGGTAAAAAAGCATTAAACGGAATAAGTTTTGAAATTCATCATGGTGAATCAGTAGCTATCGTAGGCGCTAACGGAGCTGGCAAATCAACACTGCTCTTATCTTTAGTGGGAATACTATTCCCAGATAGTGGGAACATTGTAATTGGTGATGTGCCCGTTACAAAGGAGACCCTTTCATTAATTCGACAGAAGGTAGGATTTACCTTTCAAAATGCAGACGACCAATTATTTAATGCGACGGTATACGATGACGTGGCTTTTGGTCCTAGAAATTATAAATTACCTGAATCTGAAGTGGAAAGAAGGGTTCTTCTAGCTCTCGAAACCGTAGGGGTATCCCATTTAAAAGACAGACCTCCCTATAAGTTGTCAGGGGGCGAAAAACGCTGTGTTTCTATTGCCGCTGTTTTATCTATGGAACCAGATATCTTACTTATGGATGAACCCTCTAGCGCTCTTGACCCAAAGTCTAGAAGGCGGCTCATCAACTTGCTAAATAATTTTAAACACACGAGAATCATCACCACCCATGACCTGGATATGGTACTTGATGTATGTGACAGAACCATTGTATTAGGCAATGGCCGTATTATGGCAGATGGCCCCACAGAAGTGATTTTAAATAATGAGAAACTGCTAGATGAATGCTGTTTAGAGAAACCCTTTAGCTTACAAAACTGTTCAATTTGTTCAAAGAAAAAATAGTTTATGGTTAAAACTCCCACTTATTTTTTTCTATATAACTAAAAAATACGAGTAGAAGTTTAGAAACTGCTTAAAACATTCCAAGAGACTCATAAGGGACGTGAATTTTTGAAACTTGACTCAAAAAGTCGCGTCCCTAACGTAAAAAAAGCCTTACACTTTAAAGTGTAAGGCTTTTTATTGCGTATTAACGAACGACCGTAATATTCTCAGCTTGAGGACCTTTAGCACCTTGAACTATATCAAAAGTTACATTTTGTCCTTCTTCTAAAGTTTTGAATCCATCAACATTGATTTGAGAAAAGTGTGCAAATACATCTTTTCCGTCTTCTCCTGTAATAAA
>NZ_QNRX01000032.1 GCF_003317055.1 Alkalibaculum bacchi | reverse complement strand
ATCAGCAACATTTGTTTTAATTAAAGGATCCAATACAATCATGAGATACTTTGGTGTTGATGTGGGACTAAAAGAAGGATTTGGTCAAATGGCAGGAGCCTTTGCTCTTGGTCGTGGAGCATCTGGAATGGCTATGGGATTAAAGAATCTAGGCGGAAAATCTACTTCTAAAAATAAAAATGATATGGAAAACTTATCAGGACAAGAGAGTAACACGTTAAATAATTTAAATAGTGATAGTGGACTTAAAAAGAGTGTTAATTCAGCAGGTAAATCTTTCGGTTATGCGAGAAATCGTGGATTTGGTAGCATGGCAAAAGATGCAGCAAAAGGAACAGAAGAAAAAACAACTGATGGAATTAAAAACAGTGTTAATTCTATGAAAGACCAACAGAGTAATGGAATAACACAAGGAGAAGCGAATCGAGAAAAATGGGATGGTAAAAAATCTAAAAACCAAAGTATAAATAATTCCGATAGCATCGCCGAAATGAAAGCGTTTGATAGCGGAATTGTAAGTCCGTCTTCTCACAAAGAGAATCCTGCACTAGAAGAAAAGACCTCAATTAACAGTCATAAATCTCCACAAAGGGCAAGAACGGGGCAAATTAGCCAAGAAAACAATTTGCAGGGGCAAATGGACACCAATTTTAACAAAAGTGGTAATTCATTACAAAATCAAAGTAATGAAGATGTTTTAAGAAAAATGAGATTCGAAGATGCTATAAAGCCTGGAAGTATAGATACCACTGGGAGTATTAAAATGAAACCCGATATAGTTGGTAGTGGAGAATTAGGAAAGCCTGTGTCAGCATCTATTTCAGAAAGTAAAGGAATTAATGATGTTGCTGCTACTAAGCAAATAGATATTTTAGCAAACACGAAAACAAATTCTCCTATTGGAAGTATAAATCAGAGGATTAATCAAGTAGTAGATAATAAAAACAATATCCCTAACCCTATTGAACAAAAAATAAATACATTACATAATCCAGGACAAGCAAAACAAAATGTTCTTCAAGAGATCCAAAACTCTAATACAGCAACACCACAACAATTAAAGCAAAATGTAGAGCAAGTATTCTCAAAAGCTAGTATACCAAGTGAAGTGCAAAGTTCTGTTCAAAAGATTATCCAAGAAGTTGGGTCTAATAGTTCTTATCAACCAGAAGAAGTGAGATCTAAAGTAATACAAGAAATAGAAAAAGCTTCTATAGATAGTCCTTCTTTAAAACAAAGTGTCATTCAAGATATTGAAAAAGCATTTAAGACAACTCCAGAACAAGAAAAACAAAATATTAAGCAAAGTATAGAACAGGTAGTTGAAACAAAAGAGCATCAGAATGTCACAAGTACGATACAGCAAGAAGTAAAGCAGAAATCTTCAGGTTACTTTGGAGCTTTGCTTCCTGATGATTTAAAAGTTGAACCAATTGCTAGGAAGGGAGAACGTTTTAAAAAGTTATATAAAGCTTAGAAAGGGGTATTTATTGTGAATGAAAATAAGTTTAACTCTAAAAAAAGCATTGATGACCAACCACATTTGTTTGATATAAATCATAAAAAAAAATTAAGTAAAAGAAACTTAATAATTCTTTCAGTATCAATACTGGTTATTCTTTTTATTATTTTCACGAATACCATATTGCAACTATTAGGGCTTGTTTTATTAATTGCATGTATAGGTGTGGTTCTTGTTAAAACGGGCAAATATATTATTGCAATCAGCTATTCTTTAGTTAATATTGTTCTAAGTATAGCAGCTGCTATACTCGCTATAGGTGCTATTGCTTGGGTATTGAGTTTACTATAAATGCATTAGCAATTCGAAATCATTGTTTAAATAATAGTTCCAGCAGATGATTGAGTAGAGAATAGTAGATATTTTATATTCCCTTAACACTACCTATCCGTGTGGTCAAATCGACTACACGGATAGATTATATGATTATGACGAACCTAGATTAAATAATATATAATAACAGTAGAGTGCTTCTAAGAAAATGAAATATAAATGATCATAGGTTGTTAAAATATATTTATCATAACTATAATAAAAAATATACCTAGAGATGAGTTTAAGGAAAGGTAGTGATTGCTAGTGTTTGGAGAAGATAGACCATATGAGGAAGTGGAATATAACAATACAAAAGAATATAAAAAAGAATTATGGAAAGCTAGTTTTGGACTACAAAAAATAGATGGATTAACACCTTCTGAGTACCTTGTTGAGTTGTCAAAAGAAGAAATTGAGGGAAAGAAAACCTATTCAGAAATTAAAGAAGATTTAGATAAATATTATTCATCTGCTGAAGCTGATAAAGAGAATGAGGAAGCAGATAAAGTGTCTGTACGTATCGCAGAATGGTTGTCGCAACCTAGACCTTTTGAAATGAGTACAAGAAGGTTAAAACAGATCCATGCCCACTTATTTTCAGGAATTAATACCTTCCAGTTCCCTGTAGGAAGGTTTAGAGATGTTAATATTTCAAAGAGTGAACCAGTGCTAAATGGTGCTTCTGTTTTCTATGAATCATGGAATATGTTAGATGCAGCATTCGAGATTGACTTTGAGGAAGAATCGAAAAAAGATTATTCTCTATTAACCCAAGAGGAAAAGGCAAAGTCAGCCATGGCGTTTATATCAAATTTATGGCAAATTCATCCCTTTAGAGAAGGGAATACTCGTACAAGTGCCGTTTTTGCAATTGAGTATTTTAGAGATTTAGGTTTTGATATAGACAATACTATGTTTGAAAAACATTCTAGATATTTTCGAGATGCGTTAGTTAGAGATAATTGCCTAAAGAAATGGCAAGATCCCTATTTTTTAGATTGTTTTACTGAAAACTTGGTATTAGGTGGAAATCATGATTTAGAAAAATTAAATCTAAATATAGATACGGAAGTAGATAGGGGCTAAAAAGGATTATTTTAAAGAGCATAATAACTCTCAGTTAGCACGCCCCTTTAGTTTTTCAATAACAAATGTACAATATATTTTATAAAGCATATTGTACATTTGTTGAATTAGTCATTTAAAGCCTTTTTAAGGCATTCTAGTGTTCGAACATGTATCTCTCTATCTTTTTCACTTTTATCATAATTAATTTGCCACTCAAGGGCTTCTATTTGCCTTTTAATCTCACTCTTATCCTTCGGAATTTGAATTTCAATCATTTATCCTCACCTTTACCCCTTCCAATTTTTAATTATTATTTCACCTTAATTATTTTTTTAAACAACTCATTCACAGTAGGATAGAATTCTTTATAATTGATTTTATTCGAGTGCATATCAGTTTCCCAGAGGTCTAACTTTTTTATCCAACTAGAAATTTCACTTACTAGCGCTGGATCTAATTCTGAATTACTTTCTACGTTACTAGGTAATAGAACTTTTTTGAGTTCTTCTAAATTAGATACTTCATATTCTTTCAAAATTTCCATACCCAATTTTTTAGCTTCAGCTTCCTTTTTTTCTTTCAACGCTTTTTTAGCTTCTTGCTTTTTCTTTTTTAATTCTTCTTCTAACCTTTCAACTAATGAAAGTTCATTCTCTGGAGTTTTCTCGCTTCCTACACTTTGTCTTTTTAAAAGTAATTCAACTTCTTTTTCTATTGATCTAGTCATACTAATTTTCCTTTCATTTGTTTTTTTAATTCTCTTGTTATCTATTCTAATCTTGAAACAAAGTTACAGCAAACATTTTAGGTATTTTTTTTATATTGTTTTAAAGGGGATTGGGGAAACCCCAACAAGCTCAACACGGAACATGCTGAAAGCATGGGCCCGTTTTGATATGCTTGCTAAATACAAAAACCAAATGATATAATCGTTTTATAGAATAAATATTTAAGGAGCTGTAGCTTGATGTCAGAATCAAAAGCTGTAAAATTTAGATTAAAAGAAGATGAACTAATTAGAGCAAAACTCATCGCTGAACATTTCGGAATTACGATTAACGCTCTAGCTAAATATCTAGTTTTAAATTTAAAAGAGCCAAAGTTGAAAATCGTAAAAGATAAAGAGTTCGAAGAACGTTTAAAGAAAAAAGAAGTAAATAAAGAAATTGGTGCGATTGGAAATAATATCAATCAAATTGCTCGAAAAGTTAATTCATTAACTTCTTATCAACTTAAGGAAAATGTAGAAAAAATATTACATGAATTAAGAGAAATTCGAAATGAAACTAGACAGTTGACAGGAAAATCTATCTTATCAGAAGATGACTTTGAAGAATCGTTTAAGTCAAAAAGAAAAACACCTAAAAGAAGTTTTTTTAACTAAAAGAGGAGGAATAAAGAAATGCCTATCCTAGAAGTTATTGGTGGTACTCGTGATGTTAATTCAACGCTTGATTACTGTTTGAAAGATAAAACAAAGGATCCTAACACAAAAAAAGAAATCAATAAGTGCATTCTTAAAGCTGGTGTTAATTGTGATATAGAAGATATACACGAGGACTTCCAAGAAACAAGAGATTTTTTCAACAAAGATGATGGTAGACAAGGTATGCACTTTACAGCTTCTTTTTCACCTAGTGAACTATCTCCTCATGAATTAATGGACCAGGAAAAATGTCTTCAAATTGGAATTGATCTAGCAAGTAAAATAGCGCGGGGATACGAATCTGGAGTCTTTGTTCATGTGGATCAGGATCACTTACATTGTCATATTGTTACAAATTCAGTTGATTATAAAACAGGTAAAAAATATCACATGGAAAAAAATAAGGATTTGGTGATTATTAGAAACCAATTCGACCAAATTTGTAAAGACCATGGGATAGAACCACTTGAAGCCTATAAAGGACAATCAGTGACTGAGAAAAGTGCTGAAAAGAGGATAAAGGCTCGTGGGAAAACTCCGTGGAAACAAGAAGTAAAAAATGCCATAGGTTACGCAAAGGGAAAAGCCACTTCTTTTGAACATTACAAGGAATTGTTACTAGAGAGAGGAATTGAATACTACGAAAGGGGAGAAAGGACAAAAGGCTATATTCACTTAGCTATACAAGCAGAAGGAAATCCCAAATGCAAAATTCGAGATCGAAATAGTTTTTTAGACAACGGATATCAACTAAAAGATGTCATGCAACAAATAGAAATGAACTCAGGAGCGCAAAATGAGCCCAAATTTGAATTCAAAAACAAGAATCAAGCATTTACTCACAACAAACGCAAAACCCCCGAAAATAGCAATTTAAACCACTCTGTGAGTGTCCCTGTTCCCACTCATGATAATTTCGAGGAAGTAATTAAAGATAATCAAGACAAAAAAGCTGATATCAAAAAAAATACAAACCGACAACTCCAGGAAGCTGGTGATGAATCTGAACGAGTTAATATTAAGAAAAAAGAAGAAGTTGAATTAGAACAAGCTGAAGTAGATAAGGAGATTAAGTTAAAAGATCAAAGTTTTTACAAGGAAATATTAACTTTATTCAGAAACATAAAGAATCATTCTTCATACAGTAAGAAGAAATATGAAGAGCAAGAAAACAAGGCTATTCTCCATGTACAGGATATTCGTAAAAATAATTATAGGTTTGTGTACGCAACAAATAAAATTTTAGATATCTTCTCTGTTGAAAAGCAAAGTCGAGGATCTAATGATTGGGTAGCCGCTGAATATAAGATTGTTAATTCGGAGAACGACTTTAAAAACGTAAAAGAAACAATTCAAGATGTTACCTTGGATATAGAACGACAAAATAAACAATATCTAAGTTACTATAAGGGAATACAGCGATAAAAGATTGCTCTGTCTATGAGCACTCTTTTTATTTTTAGAACACTTCTTGTCAGATTTATTCACAACAACATTCTTTGTTGTTGTTTTATTGTTTAACAGTATTTTGTTTAACATGTTTAGGAGACCCTTCTAAGCCCTGGTATGACTGGTGTGCAAATTTTAAATAATACTTTTCCATACCTAACTAATACTTTTCCATACCTAAAAAAATTTTAAATAATACTTTTTCATACCCAACTAATACTTTTTCATACCTAAATAATACTAATACACATGTATTGAATTTGTATTAATAAAATGGTAAAATATTCTTATGGGGTGATTGTATGGATAAAAACTATCTAGTAACTAAAGCGAATTCCTTAATAACTGCAAACTATGATTTAAGCTTACAAGAACAGAAATTAATATTAACTTTAGCTAGTATGGTGCAACCATCGGATGAAGAATTTAAAGAATATGAATTTAAGATAAAAGATTTTATGGCACTTTTAGGAGTAGAAGATAAATCTAAATATACTGAAATTCCTAAGATAACAAAGGAGCTTATGAAAAAAGTCTTTGAAATAAAAGAAGGAAAAGATATTATTCAATTATCTTGGTTGAGTAGTGCTAGATATAGAACTGGTGAAGGTTTAGTTGTATTGAAGTTCGATTCTTCTTTAAAGCCTTACATGTTACAACTTAAAGAACTTTATACAAGCTATAAATTAGAAAATATTTTATCATTGAAAAGTAAGTATTCATTAAGGGTGTATGAGTTGCTAAAGTGTAATGAATTTAAAAAGAAATGGGAAGTTGAGTTAGAAGAATTTAAAAGATCCCTTGGAGCAACTGAGAAATCTTATTCAGTTTATCAAAATGTGAAAAACAGAATTATTATGCAAGCACAAAAAGAATTGAAAGAAAAAACAGATATTTCTTTTAAATTTAAAGAAATAAAGACAGGGAGAAAAGTAACTAGTTTAAAATTTTATATAGAGTCTAATATCAATAAATCAAAATCAATAAAAGAAGAGATAGCATTAACAATTGAAGCTGGTGAGATCAATTCAGTGATTGAGGAAGTTAGAAATATCATGAATGAACATGAATTTACTGATAAAGAAATTAAAGCAATTTTAAAAAGTGCTAACGGTGACATAGAAAGAATCAGACAAGTTTACAATCACTTCAAAAATAGAAAGGCTGCTAACTTTATTGGTCTAATGGTTTCGATGGTGAAACCAGAAGGATTTGCCGAACCACAAGATAATAATTCTACAGAGTATACAGATGATCGTGGTTATGACTATGAAGAACTCGAGAAAAAAATAGAAGATAAGATGTGGCAATAACAATATATGTGGTGTATCATAAAACAAAGTGATGTCGCTAGTCCTGGAGCGACGGATAAAACAGGGATCGCAATCCATAAGCGATTAAAAAGAATGGGTCGCAAACCCCTTTAATACGACTAATAAGATAGGGGCAGGAAAGTAGTTTAAAGAGACGAGAATAAATTATTAATCTTGTCTCTTTTTGTTTGACTTAAAGTGATGCATTAACTTAGCTAATCCATGTAAATGACTAGCAGCATTTTTTTCTTGGTTCTGATCTTCTTCTATATTATCTTCCAATAGCTTGTTTTTCTTTTGCTCGTTTAGGAGTAATATTTGAAAGTTTTCTAATTGTTTACTCTGATTATTTAATAATTGTTTGTTTTCTTTATTTTCTTCCTCTAGGTATTTTATTCGGTCTTTCAACTCACTTACAAGAGTTTCAATACTGATTGAATCATTGGTACTAGTGGAACTTAATGAATTTGATTCAATATCGATTTCAATTTCTTTTAGTCCAAACAAGCCCATAAGTATCTCTAACCCTTTATCATCAAGTACTTTTACATTTTCAATCTTTTTTAAATGTTGCCTAAATAGACCCTTATTTTCATTCAATTTGTTATAAATTGCCGTTTTACTTTTACCTAGCTTTTCAGCTACTTCAACTATTTTATACATTGAATTATCAGCCTTTCAGAGTTTGGTTTAAAGTTGGATTCATAATAGTTTCAACTATTTATCATATTTTTTCAAAAGTAATTCTATAGCTTCATCTAGTAGCCTAGACTTAGGAATCCTCGTTTCTTGTGCTAATAAGTCAAATTTTTCATATAAGATTTTATCTATAGCATTAGAGAAAGACACTCTGTTTTTCAAACCCCTATTTTTTAAACTCTTATTTTTCACGTCGCTCACCTCTTTTTAAGTATAAGGCATTTATTATCAACCTTCAAATACATTAAACTACTTTCAATTGAAAGTAGTTTAATGTATAATGGTATAACCGTGATAAGGAGGGATAAATATGAATAAAACTAAACAGCAGTGCTACAATCGCCGATTGTATATGATTGAGGGTGTAGATGTACTAAGTAGAAAAATTACACTAGCGGACTACATCTTTGATAAAAAGGTGGAACTATTGATTAGTTTTGAAAAAGCTATATTTTATGCAAATGCTTTTTATGATGCAATTGAAAAGAATATATTTCTTTTTTTGGAGTTTGATGAAGCGAAAAATAAAATAATAGCCAACCAGGATGAATAAAGCAAAGGAGGAGTTACATATTGAAAAATAAGAAACTTAAAATCTTAACAAGGATCTTATTGATTTTATTAATTTGTTTTACGTTTAATATAACTTCTGTAAACGCTAGCCCTTGGAGTGATATAGGAGGAGAAGAAACAGTTACATTTTTACAAAAATATCAGGATTACTTAAGTTTCGGAAGCTTGATTCCTGTCGTAGGTCATTGGTTTGGTTGGTTTATAATTAAAGGATTTTTTGCTATAAGTTGTTTTTTTGAAGGATTGATCCCCGAATCTTTAAGTTTGCTGAGCTTTTTAGATGATGCAGGTATGCAAGGGATTCTTAAAGCAGTTATTAATGATTTGGTAGTTGTTTTGATGATTTTAGTACTAGTTTATCTA
>NZ_QNRX01000031.1 GCF_003317055.1 Alkalibaculum bacchi | reverse complement strand
GCTTATAATTTAAAAAGAGTAATAAATATAATAGGAACTGAGAAGTTAACAGAGTACTTCAAGGCTCGTATTTTATTACTCTTTTTAAGTATCACCGAAAACAAACAAAAATGGGTTCAAAATGTGATATTATCGTGTTCAAGCGTGGCATAAAAAGTGTATTTTCACACATTCTGCCGTCCCCCCCAGAAGTTCCCATAAATGTTACTTAAAAATAAATTGAAAATTAGAGAGGTTGCGTGGTCAAATGAAAGCAATTGCAATAAACGGAAGTCCAAGAAGAGGCTGGAATACAGAAAAATTGTTGAAAGAAGCGTTGAGAGGCGCAGAATCAGTTGGCGCAGAAACGAAATTAGTGCAGTTATATGATTTGAATTATACAGGTTGCAGAAGCTGCTTTGCTTGCAAAAGGCAGGGAGCAGAATCGTATCATTGTGCGTTTAAGGATGGTTTGACCCCTGTATTAGAGGAAATCTTCAATGCAGATGTGTTGTTTTTAGGTTCACCAATTTATTTTGGTGATATAACAGGTCAGATGGTTAGCTTTATTGAGAGACTTGGCTTTCCGCTTCTTTCCTATGATGACTACACAAAACGGCTATTTGATGGAAAAATCAATGCTGCATTATTCCTTACTATGAATGCTCCAGAAGCATTCTATAAAAGCAATATGGAACAATCACTTAAAAACAGAGCTGAAATTCTTCAACGGCTTGGCGTAACTGTCGAAGTATATGCTGCTTGTGATACATACCAGTTTAGCGATTATTCAAAATATCATTCTGGTATGCTTGATGAGGTCCATAAAAGAAAAGTAAGAGAAGAACAGTTCCCAAAGGATATGGAAGCTGCATACGAGATTGGTCGCAAACTGACTTCGTTTGAATAACAAATTCTGATTTTCCTTGAATCTGTAATTACAGGAGGTATTGTTATTTATAAGGAGTGGACAATATGAGTGATGTTAATGAACTATTAGAAGAGGCAATTAATGAAATAGATAAGCTTAATGACGGTGAAGTATTTCTTGTTAAGGACTTGTTTAAGGGCTATGTGTGGAATAGGATACCGAGAAAAGGCAGGCTTCTGTTGGGGGACGCTGTTTCATAATTGGGTGAATAAGACAGATGGTAATCTCAAAGCAATTGAAGAGACATCATCCAACTAGCAGAGATATGAAAAATCAACCATTGAAAATCAATAAAGGGTGGGGATAATGATGCCAAACAATGCATATGAAAATTTAAGAAACCACCATAAACCAGATAACGTTGAAGTTCTGTTTGTTGGTGAATCAAGACCTCAAGGTGGAACATTTTTTTATCAAGGTGATTCCGCACTTTATAGAGAAACAAAAAAAGCATTTGATGAGTTTTTTAAAGAAGATATATTTACTGTTAATAGGTTCAAGAATTGGAATTGTTGGCTATATGATATCTCTGAAAATCCAGTAAACGGCTTAGGTGATCATGAAAGAAAAGCTGAAATACACCTCAACATACCAAAACTAATTGATACTATTGAGACCTTAAATCCTAAAACGATTATTGTATGTAAAAAGAAATTCGTAGAACCTGAGATAAGGAATTCCAGTATTATGGATAATTATTGTGAAAGTGAAAGCATATTTTTTCTTCCTTTTCCTGGACAAGGAAATCAAAGAAAGTATAGAGAGAGTCTTGTAAAAGCGTTGGGAGGGATTTCATTTTGCTTAGATTAAAGGCTTTGGTACAAGATTTCTTTAAATCGGTTACAAAGCAAAATATTGATATATGCAATGAGTTTAGCCTTCAACACGAGCTTGGCATTTTCTTAAGGGAGGCTTTGCCTACATATAAAGTGTAATTCGAAAGAAACGTATCTTATTTTACCAGCGGCAATAAAACAATTAAGAAAGAAATTGATATAGCGGTATTTTAAGAGGGTAAAGCTGAAAAGTATGCCATGGGGAGACCCGCAAGGAACGTGGGATTTTGGGTCAAGTTTTTGTGCCACGTCAGGCTAAAAGACTCACCTGAGAAGGAGGATTGCTTAGGGGTGGGATGTTTTGAGCTGAATACCTTAAAATAAAAGAAAACGAAATTTCTGCTTGAAGTTTCATTCTTAATGTGGTTAATTTGCAAACGAGAGTGAATCGGCCCTTGAGAATCTAAAAATCTGACTTGAAAAGTCCCGTCCCTCACAAACCTAAAACAAAATCATATACGTAAGTAGTTAAAAAACCTTCTAAGTTTAGAAGGTTTTTTAACTATGTTTTTCTTTTGCTGAGAAAGTTTTTCTTTTCCCATCTATTTAAAGGATAGGGGCACACCTAGACCCTAAAGAAAATCCTAACTCTAGTGACTAATGACTAGCAGCTAGATTCTCGTCAATTTGCACTAATTATCGTTATTTCTTTGTCATAATGAATATAGTAAAGAATTCTAAGGGATGTTATGATTTTATCAAAGGGAAGTAATAATAAAATAAGGAATGGAGTGTGTAGAATGAATTTTGAATCAACTTTTAAACCAATGTGTATAGGCAAAATGCTCGTTAAAAACAGATTAGTTGTACCGGCAATGGATTCGGCTATGTGTGAAGAAGATGGTACTATTGAAAAAATGGCTTGCGATTACTACGGAGCAAGAGCTAAAGGTGGATTTGGTATAGTCATTACAGAAATTGCAGCAGTAGACGAGAGAGCATCTGGAATGCCTGGCGAGCCAAGATTGTATTCTGATGAGTATATTCCAGGTCTTACAAAGCTAGCAAATGCAATACATACTGGTGGTGCAAAAGCAATTGTGCAATTACACCATGCGGGACGAGAAACTACTAGGGCAATGATTGGCCAAACGCCAACAGCGCCATCATCGATTCCTTCTGTTGTATATCGTGAACATGTTAATGAATATACTACGGAGCAAGTATACGAATTAATTGACTCATATATACAAGCATCTGTTCGATGTAAAAAGGCAGGCTTTGATGGAATTGAGTTCCACAGTGCTCACGGGTATATGGGATTGCAATTTATGAGTCCAAGAACAAATAAGCGAATTGATGAATTTGGTGGAGGAATTTCAGGAAGGTCTTATTTCCATAAATTAATTATTGAAGGTATTCGAAGAGAATGTGGCGAAGACTTTGCTATCATCGTAAGAATGGATTCCATTGAAGGAAGGGCAGGAGGATTAGAGGAAGAAGAATCTATTGTATTTGCTCGAATGTTAGAATCTTATGGTGTAGATGCGTTAAATATTTCTGCTGGCACTTATGCTTCTTGGGATGTAATTGTTCCTCCAACAGCTTGGCAACAAGGCTGGAACTGGCGTATTTGCAGAAGAATAAAAGAATCCGTCAATATACCAGTATTATTAGCAGGAAGATTTTCTGATCCATATGTTATAGAGCAAGCGATTGAGCGTGGAGACACGGACTTTGTATGCTTAGGACGTCAATCTATTGCAGATCCAGAGTTTCCTAATAAAATGGCTGGTGGAAATATAGAAGATATCGTACCTTGCGTAGGCTGTACTCAAAGATGTATGTCCTTTAATGATCACGATTCATTGCAAGAAGGAGATTGGGGAGTTTCTTGTATATTCAATCCTATGAGCAACAATCGTAAAGAGGTTCAATACGGCCCTGCGGAAGAACCTAAAAAAGTTATGGTGATAGGTGCGGGTGTTGCAGGTATGGAAGCAGCTTGGATTGCAGCTGAAAGGGGTCATAATGTAACTTTATACGAGAAAAATGAAGAAAATAAAACAGGCGGTCAATTCTTAATCGCTTCTTATCCTCCATATAAACAAGAATTAACTCGACCTATAAAATATTTTAAGCGTATGTGTGAAAAACATGGTGTTAAAATGGTTTACAATATGGCAGTAGATACCGCCTTTATTCAAAAGGAAAAACCAGATGTCTTAATTGTAGCCACGGGTGCAAAACCATTTAAATTAAATATTCCAGGAAATGATGCTGAAAATGTATTCCAAGCTAACGATGTATTAGTAGGAAATAAAATTCTTGCAAATAGTGCCTTAGTTATCGGTGGTGGAATGGTAGGTGTTGAAACAGCAGAGTTCTGTAAAGATTACTGTGAAAGAGTCGCTGTAGTTGAAATGCAAGAAGACATTGCTATGGATCTATACATGACCGTTCGAGATGATCTTATTAAAAGATTAAAGAAAGAAGACGTTGAAATTTACACAAATACTAAAGTTTCACGTATAGAAGGCAATACTGTATATGCAGAGCAAGATGGTAAAGAAATTGCATTAGAGGGATTCGACCATATTATTTTTGCTGTAGGCTCTAAATCAGAAGCTCAATTTGAAAATGTAGAGAGTTTGGCAAAAGAAGTCTATGTAATAGGTGATGCTAAAAAAGCAAGAAGTGCTTTACAAGCTATATTTGAAGGCGCTAGAGTAGGAATGTCTATTTAGCTATTAGCAATCAGCGGCTAAGGTAGGGTATTTCTTTGGGGTGAGGATTCTTGGCCGCGTTTTAAGGAAGACTTGAAAAAATACTAGAGTCAAATGCAAGAATTCTCTATGGATAATAGCAAAAGGATTACCTCCGTTAAGGGGTAGTCCTTTTCGGCTTATTTAAGTTATTTTTATATACGTTGACCCATAAAACTGACTATAGAACACTGATTGGAGATGGATAAAGTTTTTCTAGTAAGCACACATTTCTATACTGATTAAAAGATGCAAAAGAGTTTGGTAGTCTTTTAAATCAATTTGAAACAGTTCTTCGATTCTACTAAGTCGATAATTTAAAGTATTTCTGTGAATGTGCAGTTCTTCTGCTGATTCGTTCTTTTGAAATAGATTTTTACAATAGACCTTAAGGGTTTCGTATAGTGTCATACCCTTTTCCTCATCATATGCTTTGATCTCTTTTAAAACTGGATGAATAAAACATCTATATTCTTCATTTTGGCTTAGTTGCAAAAATAAAGGGTAGGGAGCAATGTTTTCGTAGTAGTATAGAGAAGTGTGAAAATCACCATTTACTACTTCATCTCTGTACCGAAATAAAGCTGTCAATCTGGCCTGAGTGTAATAATCACAAAGAGCGTACAAATCTTTGATAGGATAAACGGCACCACATAAAATCTTGTACTGAAAGAGATACTCTGAAATCTTTTCTGCTGTATTTTTTAAATTACAGTGGCTAGATTTATTAGTCAAAAGAATGACCAAATCATCTTTATATACAATAGGGATGGATTCAGGGTATTGGTTTAAACAATAGTTTATAGCAACAGAAGAAAAAGCCTGTTGTGATTTGCTTTGATCTAACGGAGCCACTAAAAGGAGTGAATCTTCTAGATTCATCTTCGACAATTGGGCAATAGAACGTTCTTTTACTGGATTTAATGAATGTCGATCTAATAAATCCTGTAAGAATTTTGACCTAACAGAAGGAGTTTGTCTTGTTAGATTGATTTTGATTCGCAAAGTGCTCGTTAGAAAGGACGTTGCTTCTAAATGCCATGGCTCAAATTTTTTATCCTTTAAGAATATGGCAATATGGCCGATGATTTTTACCTCATCGTACACCTCAGCAAAAATTCGAGGGCATTTTTCTACAAGGCCTTCATCTTCAAAAAAAGGCTCATATCTTGTGCCAGGTTGCCTTAAATAGGCCTCATGATATGCAGCAATAGTCTCCTCAGGTAAAACACCTTCCTCAAATAAAGTATCATAGACAAAATCTTCAATCTTTTTTGTTGGATACATAGATATTAACTCATATTTATTATCTGTAAAAACCACAGGTGCCTCAAAAATTTCGCTTGCACAGCGAATTAAAGGGAGAAAACCAGGTTTATCCATATTTACATGAAATTGTTTATAAATTTCTAACAAATTCTTTTGATAATCCAATAGAAAACTCCTTTGCTATATGATATAACAATTTTATCATATTTAAATAAAAGGTAGTACCTTTTCAATGGTAGGTATTTTTAATGTTTGTGAGGGACGGTTCAGGTCAAGCTTTTAGATTCTTAAGTGTAGATCCACTCTCATTTGCAAATTAACCACATTAAGGATGAGACTTTAAGTAGAAGTTTTGTCTTATTTTATTTTAAGGTATTAGACTTAAAGCATTCTATCCCCTAAGCGATTTCCCCTTACAATGTAAACTTTTGTCTGAAGTGGATAAGAACTTGACCCAAAAATTCACGTCCCTAATGGGTCACGTCCCTAATGGGTCATAAGGAATAGGAGATGTTTTTTATAGGTCTACAATATTCTGTAAAATTTCTCGATAGCGTTTTGTGGCAAGTTCGCTCGTCTTGCCTTTTTTACAGAAATTGAGTTTTGCAAGTTTAGGTACAACTCTTTCGACGAGGATTTCTTCATTAACCATTTTTAATTCCAGTGCCTTTAATGCTTCGAGAAAATGGCTATCCTTTTTTGCTCTATCATAGAATGACAAAACATACACATAGTAAAACAAATTGTAACTTCGGAATGGATATTCAATCTGCATAAATAATGTACCTATTCCATAATGGCAAGGACTGATAGGTTTGCGGATAATCCAATGCTCTAAGAGAAAATCAACAGCTTTATTCAATCGTGCGTCATTGTTAAAATCTAGAGAATAGCGAAACAAATCCAACACCACTAAAGTGGTATATGGCGTTGAATATTTTGTTTCTTTACCCCTCCCAAAGCTGTACTTGTTACATTTCCAACCGCCGTCCTCCTGCTGTGTATTAAGGAAATACGCAAAGGACTTTTTTACTCTATCATCATCAAAATAGCACATGTGACACAAAACATTTACAGCTAAAGCAGTATGGCATGGATAAATTCCGCCTGTGGAAGAAATTTTAATTCTTCCGTCCTCTTTCCAATTACTAAAAATGAGTTCAGCAACATTCTTCATCAATTCATCATCAGATGGTACACCTAATTCCAGTAAATATAATACGCTCTCTAAGGTGGTGTAGGGTGCGCCTTTCAGTAATTTATGGTCGGCGGTAGTCCAATAGTCTTCGCCATTATCATACCTGTACGATAAGATTGTTTCCACATCAGAAGCATATTTCTGCTCAATGCCCATATTGTTCACCCCAATACTCATTTTGATAGCTTTAGTATAATCATTTATTACCGTACCCCTTCAGCATTTCATCTCGCTGATCGTGGATAAGAAATGTTTCCATGCCTGCTTTTATAAAGGCATCTATGGTTTTCTGGATTTTCTTCCAGTCATTGCAATGGTTGCGTAGCGTTATTTTATTAATAGTTAGACAGCCATTCATTTGAAAATAAAAGACAGCTTCCGCTTCCTCAAAGGTGAGAAGGCTATGAGACATTAGCCAGGTTACATAGTTTTTTTATATAAATCAGCTATTTTTTCAATGATTTTTGGTGATATGGCATCATCTAAAAAGAGAACCTGGTATTGATCATTACTATGTATTTTGTCACAGAAAGGATAAGAACAGTTGGAAGTGCTTTTTTAGGGCATATCACATGATCTACAATATCTGTAGTGTTATATGTCATTTTAGTCAAAATGTCATCCAGTACATCCATATCATAATAGTGAAGATAAAAGGTTCCCCGATTAATTTCAGCTAATCTGGATACTTCTGTTACTGTAATTCTAAGAAAATTTTTTTCTTTAACAACTTTAGAAGAGTTTCTTTAATTGTCTGGCGGGTGTATTCTGAGCGTCAGTCTTTTTTCTGTGTTTTTCCTTTCATAACATGTCCTCCAAAATCAACAGTTTTTTATATATGTTTAGAAACCGTACAGATTTAAAACATTGTCGGTTGTTAATTCTTAATAAAGATTATATTCTTTTTATAAAGATAATCAACACGTTGTTCAATATTCTGAAGAAAAGTATTTATAAGGTGTAAAGAAAAATAGAAAATGGAGGAAATAAATATGGGACATGTAATTGCAGTAGCAGGAAAAGGTGGGGTGGGTAAAACAACTTTATGCGGCCTACTGATACAATATTTGTGTGAAAGTGGTAAAAAGCCGATATTGGCAGTAGATGCGGATGCCAACTCCAACTTAAATGAAGTTCTTGGCGTAGAGGCAGAAGTAACATTAGGAGAAGTGAGGGAAGAAATTGAAAGAGCGGGGTGGATCAGTTTCCAGTAGGAGTGACGAAACAGGCTTACCTTGAGATGCGGCTTACCGAAGCCATTATCGAGGAGGATGATTATGACTTTATGGTGATGGAACGTACCCAGGGACAAGGATGTTACTGCTTTGTTAACGGTCTGGTAGAAAATCAGATTCAAAAATTACAGAGCCACTATCCTTATGTAGTAGTGGACAATGAAGCGGGTATGGAGCATATTAGCCGTGGACTTCTTCCGGTAATGGACACGTCAATTTTAGTAAGCGACTCCTCTAGAAGAGGGGTACAAGCAGCAGGTAGAATTGCCAGACTAATGGAAGAATTAAAGTTTAAACCAAAGCAGGTAGGTCTGATTATAAATCGGGCACCAGAAGTTTGCAAAGAAAGGAAAAGAAGTATTAATCATTGATTCTGATGAATCGAACTATGGCCTGCATCGTCATCTTGGAGTGGAAAATCCAAAGGACTTTATTAAATTTTTGGGAGGGAAAGAAAATGTATTATATGATATGATGACCTCTAACTTTTCCCGCCAATTCTTTAATGAGGCATGGAGAATAAAAAGTATTCCGGACGGATATTACACGGAAAAGGATGGTATTAAGCTGATGGTTAGTGGAAAAATCTGTAAAGAAAACGAAAGATGTTCCTGTGCTATGGGGACAGTTATTAAGCAGTTTGTGATGCATTTGGAGCTGGAAGAAAATCAGATAGCTATTCTCGACATGGAAGCAGGAATTGAACACTTTGGGTGAGGTATTGATATGAGGCTGATATAATTCTGATGGTATGTGACCCTTCCTATGAATCTTTACAGCTAGCAAAGAAAATTAAGGAGCTGGGTGAAAATATCCAAAAACCAGTTTATTACATTTTAAACAAGGTGCAGGAAAGTAATGAACAAATTCTTCGAGACGCAATAGACAATAGAGACCACATCCTTGCAGTTCTTCCTATGATGCGAGAATTAATGGAATTGGCACTGAAGGGAGAAAAGTTAGAAATAAATCTTGCAGAATTGGATAAGGTAACAGATAGGATTACAGGTGTTTTATAATACATATTTCATTACATTTTATCAATTGATTATTGTAATATATTAAGAACGATTACTATCGATTTTATATTAGATGAAAAAAGTTCATGGGTTTTGCTGCAAGATCAGGAAAGTTAGAGCAGCATTCTGGGATATCTCCTGTAGTAGATGCTGAAAAATGTATATCCTGTGGTATTTGTGTGAATAGCAGAAAAAATAGGGTTGGGAACAATGCAATACCAAGTTGTTGAGCTTGATAAGGCATAAAAAATTACGGCGATTTTGAGAAATCAAAGTCGCCGTCTTATTCTATTTTTTGCACTATTTACACAGAAAAACAACTTAAAGCGATTAAAAACAGTATATAATCAATGGGGAAGAAAAGGGCAAAAATTCTCTTGCGTTTTAATAAATCAGGCATTTCATAGGAGGGAAGTTTTCTAAATTAAGGATGATTTTTTTAGTGAATGATAGACAGACTTTGTTAGGATTCCTGCTCCAAGGGTGCCAACTATAGAAGTAAGAGCAGAAGAAAAAAGAGCAATTTGCCAAGGAAGGTGAACAACGGTAACTAGGCCCACAAAGACACAAAAGTTTCCGGTAGTAGTACAAGCCAATTGAGCTAAAAAATGATGGCTTAATTTTTCCATTGAAAGTTTATTTGCTACCAGTGAATATGCAATAGATGCAATAGTATTTGCAAAGAGAAAGAAAAATGCTATAGGCGTATAAGAAGTTACCATAGCTATTACGGCTTCAATTAATCCAGCAATGATACCAGCAGGTTGCTTATACATTAAGACGATAAGGCCTGTAAAAAAGGCCCAGCATGTTCCATTAAAAAGTAATAAAGTAGGATCTAATATTGCATCAATTCGTCCCGTTACTTGCATTACAATCAAGAATAAAATCCCCACCATGACGGAACCTACAAGTGCTTTTGTATCGGTTCTAAAAATACCGTTTGTTTTAACTGATTTTTCCATTAATAATTCCTCCTAAATATTTTTTATATAAAACTAGTTATCGTTGCCAGTTGTCTACTTAAGGGTTAGCAATCAAGAGTTACTTACTACTGTATTACCGTAGGCATGAATACCCTACCAATTAGATTTAATAAGACAACTGAAACCATTCCACCTATGAGAACTATATCAGTCTTCTTAATACATATATCATAAGAAAAAGTTCTGTTTTTACCTCGATCATAACCTCTTAATTCCATTGCTAGTGCAGTTTCTGTAGCACGTCTAACAGATCGAAATAAAAATGGAAGAAAGGTAGGAATGATGCTTCGAATCTTGTCGTACACACTTTCCATTTTGAGGCCTCTAGTGGTTTGGCTATCAATAATGGCCGTGTATTCGTTCCTCATAAGAGGAATGGAACGTGCGCAAAGACCTACAAGCATAGCATATCGATAGGGAATCTTAAATTTGATCAGCATTAAGGTAAAATCCATTGACGAAGCTGATGTAAAGAATTGCATGTTTGCAAAGACTATTATGCCAGCTTTAAGAAGTCCAGTTACTGTAAGAGAAATTGTTTGGCTATAAATCTTTATCAAACCCCACTCATATAGAAGAACTCCATCTCTGCAAAATAAGACTTGAAGGATGAGTAGTTGAACGCCCAAAAAAGGCATAAGTATCAGTAGAATCTTATATTGTTTCAGTGATTTTGTTAATACAAAAGACACGAGCATATTTGCTAAAAACACACATATCAACTGTAATGCCAATTGAAAACGGAGGGAAAAATAAATCATTACAATATACCAAGCAAGTTTTGTTCGGGGATCGAGTTTATCGATCAATCTTGTTTTCTGCTCATATGAAGCGGAGTATTCCATTATATTAAGTCTCCTTCCATGTAAGAGTATTAGTGAAATTCAAACCAATTTCTTTCATTTCTTTTAAGTGTCCAGGTAGTTCTGATATAGAAATATCTTTATAGATATGGGATTTGTTCATGGCAACAATGCGATTAGAAAAATTACTAGCCATAGTAAAGTCGTGTGTTATCAGAAGGACTGTACTACCATTCTTTGCAAATTCATATAGTTTTTCCATAATCATATACCCTTGGTTTTCATCAAGGCCTGATGTTGGCTCATCAGCTATAATAAATTCTGGATTACTGATTAAAATAGAGGATAACGCTAAAAGCTGACGTTGGCCACGACTTAAACGCTGTGGATGCATATCTTTATATTCAAGTAATCCAACGAAGTCTAATGATTCTTCCACCTTTTTATCAATTGCTTCTTTGGTTTCGCCTCTAAGTTTTAGAGAAAAGCTCACTTCTTCTTCTAAGCTACTTCCAAAAATCTGGTAGTCCGGATTTTGAAATAAGAATCCACAACGTTCCCGGATATTTTTAAGGTTCTCTTTCGTAAGAACTTGATTAAAAATGCGAATCTCGCCATGAGAAGGATTTAATAATCCGATTATTATCTTTGCTAAGGTAGATTTGCCAGACCCATTGAGGCCTACAACGGATAAAAAGTCACCCTTGTAAATTTCTAAATTGATGCTCTCACAACCCGTTGAGCTATTTTTATAATGAAAAGTTACATCTGTTAGCTTTAAGATGAGTTCCTTTTGATTGTTGGGTATTCTTTTAGATTTATTTTTCAGTTTTTGCATGATATATGCTTTTCGATTCTTTAAATACTCTTGTGGATTTTCTTCTCTAATAATTCGTCCGTTTTCCATAGTGAGTACTCGATTGGCATAAGATAAGACTTCTTCCATACAATCCATTACTAGAATAACAGTAAGATTTTGAGTTTTGTTTAAGTGTCCTAATAGTTTATAAAGCTTCGCCCGCCCTAATGGATCAAGTTCCGCTGTAGGCTGGTCAAGGATAAGGATAGGAGCTTCTAAGGCCAAAACACCTGCTAATACTACACGTTGCGCCTCCCCTCCAGAAAGTGACGTTGTCATTCTGTTTTCAAAATCTTTTAGACCTACAAAACTTAATATGGATTTTATTCTATTCTTGATTTCCTCAAGTGGAAGTTCTAAATTTTCAAGACCGAAAGCAACATCATCCCACACTTTAAGGCTAATGAGCTGATTTTGTGGTTCCTGCATCATGTATCCTACATAATCGGACATCTTATTCAAAGGAATATGTGCAATATCTTGATCCATAATCGTTATTTTTCCCGTTAATTGGGCTTGATGATAATGTGGGATTGCTCCTGTAATGGTATGCAGTAAAATAGATTTTCCAGATGCTACGCCGCCAGTAATTACGATAAAATCTCCCTGAGAAATATCAAAATAAATTTCTTGTAGTGCAGGTTTTTCTTCGTTAGGAAATGTTAAACTATCGACTTGTATTTGCACAATTGTTTTCATTTGAGCTCCTTTTGTTATAAAAATTTTTGAATAGGATATTTGGTTTTGAACAGAATTCTTTATCGTAGGTCATGTTTTTATTAAAAAAAAGTAAAGTTCTAGCTTATTAAGCTAGAACTTTACCATTGTTCGTCTCAACTATTTTGTAGGCAGGTCTCCTGACTTATGGACTCTTTTGTACGCCTTCCCAGTAAACCCAGTGGCATATATACATTTTCAACATCCAATCACAGTGGTGGGACCGTCCAGGATTACCTGGTTCCCTATTATCCCTTTCGGGCACCTTACAAAATAATAATTTATTCATTTATTTTAGTTTAAGATATCATTATTTAAATGTCAATATAAAATTTAAGAATAATAAATTTAGAATTTCTGTTAAAGAGTATCCAAAAATTGTTATAATTTATTTATAAAAGATGTTGACAAATTTATTAAATTATGAGTATAATGATGTCAAAATATATTATATGTAATTATTTAGGTGCCTCTATAGAGGATAATAGGGAAGCAGGTTTAATTCCTGCGCGGACCCACCACTGTAACCGAAGAGTAATTTGCTATATGCCACTGTTTCATTATGGGAAGGCGCAAATTTACAATGTGGTGATAGAATAAAAAACGGAGAAGTTAAACATGGTATGTTCTTGAATCTGATATAATAAATTCATCAGAGAGGAAGAAGGTACTTATGGGAAC
>NZ_QNRX01000030.1 GCF_003317055.1 Alkalibaculum bacchi | reverse complement strand
AACCTTGAGGACAAGTGTAAGTATTATTTTCTTTATTATATATAAATTTATCTTTTGAGTAAGCTTCATTCCCATTATGACTAGGCATTTTTTGTTATCTTTTCGAAAATGTGCAATCGTCTTAAAGTATGGCTTTAAATTCTTTAATAACCACATTACTTCTACATTTCGATGACATTCTTTTTCTAACTTTCTTGATCATCGAATCCCCTCAAAATATCCATAGGTATATAGCTTACACATATCCTTCCTACAGTTATGAACTACTAATAAGTTTCAATTAAAAAAAATCATATTAAAATATGTAACTATATTGATTCCATTATTGTACTTAATACCATTGCTTCCTTGATTCTCTGAAGCAAATGAAAAGCAATAAAAAAAGTCGTCTCAAAATGCACATAATCAAGGATATTTTTATCCCAAAATATTTTTATTTCCCCTGAGAATTCATCATCACAGTCCCAAAATTGTACCATGACAGGCAAAAGATCAAATACATTTATAATATAGCTCACATCAGTATACGCTACCTCTTCCCCACCTAATTGTACACATGCTTTTGCAAGCTCTGAACACTTCCCACTGAAATATTTAGAAAAAGGAGCGAACAAATCACTACCAACAGCTCTTCCAGAGTGGCCCGTAGCACCTAAACTAGCGCCTAAACTTTGCATATTAATCCATTCTCCTGATAACTCTAACTGTGCCTTTGAATAAGAGAACAAATCAAAAATGGACATAATTTCATTAAAACCTGCTTTAGAGTGATATAATATACCATCAATTGACTTTTCTACTAATCCGGTCTCGCGATTAATGCGGTGTTTCTGATTGATAAAATTTATGTACAAATACTCTTTATCATAGATGAGATTAAATTTGTCAGCTATAGCTTTGTGATTCCACTTTGGAAACTCAAGTTGAGCTTTTTCTGCTTGAATATCATAATTTGATTTCCCTAAATCCATACCTTTCTCCCTTCTGCTTTGTGATATTTTATGTTGTGACGCGATTTAGAAATGATGCGTCTTAAAATAATACTATGTTTTTATACATTAAATGAATTTATTTCAATACTCATTTATCCTTCTATAAATTTTTTAATTGCAACAATACCTTCCAAGCTATAATACTGATCTGTATATATTCTTATATTTGTTTTTGTATTTTTAAAACTTTTAAGTTGATTCTTACTCATATCAACTTTAATATCTTTAATATCTTCCCATTTTGCCAAGGTAGCTATGAGCCTTTTACCAGGATAATAATAAATTCCTTTTTCATGAATTCCTTCCCCTACTATACTAGAGATTATACATATAGCTGCCACAAGTGCAAGTATATAATAGTGCCATAGGTTACCACCAATATAAGCTATAAAACAAAATATGAAGGGTATGATTATTGATATTATAATTCTTGGCTTTGTTAATCTCACTGGATATATGCACTCATATCGTATTTTAAAATTATACATACTTACTAAAATAAAGGTTATTATCAATAAACCATATACTACCATTTGTTCAATCATTGGAATGTCTCCTTTATTGCATGTTACACATTATTCTATTTGAATCCATTAATTTTTTTATTCTACAGGCTATTTTAATATTTCAATAATTATAACTCCAACAATAATCCTTGTAAGCAGCTTCCCTTTTGTTAACTGTCTTAAACCACTGTATGTGAGTGATTTATTAAATCTGCAAGGTTAGTCATTGGATTCGTTTTATATAATTTATCCTCCTTCAGATTTAACTATCACAATCTATTTATTAAAAGGAATTACATTATTACTATTTTATCATATATTAGACAGTAAATTATAATATCATTATAATTTTACCGTGAAACAGGCAATATTTACTTAGGAGCATATGTACTAGGACATAAAGACGTCAACACCACTAAAAAACACTATGTTAAAATAAGCGATGATTAAAATTTTCTTTCTTTTATCTGACCAAAGCTCTCCTTCCCCATTTAAAAGAAGGTAGTAGCATTGTAAATACTGCATCTGTCACAGCCTATGAAGGTAATAAAACTCTAATAGACTACTCCTCCACAAAGGGTGTAACTGTATCTTTCACTAGATCTTTAGCTCTGAATCTAGTAGATAAAGGGATACGAGTTAACGCCGTAGCCCCAGGACCTATTTGGACACCCTTAATTCCTGCTAGTTATAGCGAGAAAAAGGTTACTTCATTTGGCGTAAATACACCTATGAAAAGACCAGGTCAGCCCTTTGAATTAGCGCCTGCTTACGTGTATTTATCATGTGAGGATTCTAATTATGTTACTGGTCAGGTAATACACATAAATGGAGGAATCATGGTTAGTTCCTAAGCTAAAATAATAAGCACTCTATACGAAAATCTTAAAAGTACACCACTTAATGTGGAATTTTTGTTAAGTTTTAAAGATTATTTATTATGTATGTCAAGTTCAATTAAAATATATATTGCTAATGTACAAAAAGTATGATAATATTCATGTAATTGATATCTTTAAACAAGTCCTGTGAGACTAGCAAGATAAACATTAATGATTTTGCACAATTATTATACAAGTGTGACTTCTTGCTAGCGCAAGAAGTCTTTTTTTGATATTCAAGATCATTTTATCTACATCATCTTTAAATTGGTCCGGTGAGGCTGAAAAGGGGAAAAGAGTTAGTTCTTCTCCTCAATTTTTAAAAATTAGGGAGGCTTTTTTGTGTCAGAGAAAGTATTAAGTAATAACATTAAACTAGAAACTACAAAAGTAACTAATTGGTTTGCTTTACCAAAGAAAGTGATTCTTGCGCTTCAACATCTTATTGCAATGTTTGGTGCAACTGTATTAGTACCTGTACTTACAGGATTTGATACATCTGTTGCGTTGGTGTCAGCAGGATTCGGTACTCTAATTTTTCATGCTGTAACAAAGAAAAAAGTTCCTGCTTTCTTAGGTTCTTCATTTGCGTTTATAGGCGGAATAATTGCTGTTAAAGAAGCACATAATGGGGATCTTGCATATGCTCAAGGGAGTATAATGGTTGCAGGCCTAGTTTATATACTAATGTCTTTAGTAATCAAAAAGATTGGAATGGATTTTATAAAAAAATATCTTCCGTCTCATGTAATAGGTCCAATGATAATTGTTATAGGCTTAAACCTTGTCCCAGTAGCATTTGGTATGGCAAATGAGAATTTTTTACTTGCTACAGTAACTCTTGGAACAGCACTTATTATTAACCTTTTTACTAAAGGCTTTATTAAACAACTATCAATATTAATTGCAGTAGTTGTTGGTTATGTTGCGGCATATTTCCTTGGTCAAGTAGACCCAACTCCCTTTATAAATGCACCCTTGCTCGCAGTTCCAGCTTTTACGCTGCCAAAGTTCAGCTTACCTGCAATAGCGGTTTTGACTCCCATAGTACTGGCAGTTTTCATGGAACATGTAGGTGATATAACAACAAATGGACAGGTTGTCGGCAAAGATTTTATAAAAGATCCTGGATTAAACAGAACTCTTCTTGGAGATGGACTTGCTACATTGTTTGCTGGTCTAATAGGAGGACCTGCTAATACAACCTATGGTGAAAATACAGGAGTTCTAGCTATAACAAAGAACTATGACCCATCTATATTAAGATTGGCTGCAATATTTGCAATCATTCTTGGTTTCGTCTCAAAAATTGGTGGCTTCCTTGGAACTATACCTACTCCAGTTATGGGTGGTATTAGCATGATGTTATTCTCTATGATTGCTCTTGTAGGTGTACAAACTATAAAGAATAACCAAGTACAATTCAATACAGTAAATGTAATAGTCATGATTGTAGTATTAGTTTTAGGGCTGTGGGAATCCTACTTCCAAAACATAACGGGCATAAATATCGGTATAAAGATAAACGAAGCTGTTTCAATAACAGGCTTAAGCCTAGCTGCAATAGTAGGCATAGCATTAAACGCAGTACTTAACATTATATCAACACAAAAGAAATCTTCATAATCTCATAATACTTAAAAAGCCACAGACTACTATAAAAGTAATCCGTGGCTTTTTTCCTTTTGCAAGCTGTCATACGTAGTAAAAGTACAAAACATAAAAACATGAGCCCCCTATATTACTTTTTTTCATTTTTTATCTTCTTAGATATCTTTAATAACAAGGTTAATGTTTAGACGCAAACTACTCACCCATTATGCTTTTGATTCTATGAAGCAGGTGATTAGCAACATAAAAAATGGTCTCAAAATGCATGTAATCTAAGATATTCGTATCCCAAAAGATTCTGGTGTCTGCAGCAAATTCATCATCACAATCCCAGAATTGTATCATGACAGGTAAAAAATCAAACACATTTATAACGTAGCTTACATCAGCATGTGCTACCTCTTTTCCACCTAATTGTACACATGTTTTTGCGAGTTTCGAACACTTCCCGCTGAAATATTCAGAAAAGGGGCTAAATGCATCACTGGCAACGGCTCTTCCAGAGGGGCCCGTAGCACCTAAACGAGCGCCCAAACTTTGCATATTAATCCATTCTCCTGATAGCTCTAACTGTGGCTTTGAATAAGAGAACAAATCCAAAAATGACATAATCTCATTAAAACCTGCTTTAGAGTAATACAATATGCCATCATCTGATTTTTCCGTTATTCCAGTCTCGCGATTGATCCGGTATTTCTGACCAATAAAATTTATGTATAAATACTTTTTATCATAGATGAGATCAAACTTATGAGCTATAGCCTCATGATTCCACTTTGGAAACTCAAGTTGAGCCTTTTCTGCTTGAATATCATAATTCGATTTTCCTAAACTCATATTTTTCTCCCTTCTGCTTTGCAGTGTTTTATATTGTAACGTAATTTATAAAGATTATGAATTAGTATGTTTAAAGTTAAAATATAAAGCCTTTTATTGTATCATATTTTTTACGTTGAATCGAAACTTCTGTTATCCACTCATCTATTTGTTCCTTATAAAAATATAATTCACCATTTACTGTGAAATGAGGAAACATCATATTTGTATAACTCCCAATTGACTCTAATGTTTTTTCTTCTGTTTTAATTATTCCTTCAACTTCTTCCTCTGTCATTCCAAGATAGTTAGCAACTTGAGGTATATTCATAACATTACTATCTATAGCAGTGTTTTGTGTTTGTGTATTTGTTGACTTTTGTATTGAATATCCTAAACAAATTGAACTTAATACTATACCCAATGCAAGTATAATTATTGATATTGGCAATAATTTATTGTTTTGCAAAATAGAGCCCCCTTTTTTTGTAGAGAATAATCTCTTGCAGTTACGAACTATAAATCAAATTCAATTAAAAAATATCATACTAAAATATGTGACCGTATTGATACCATTATTGTACTTAATACCACATAACTGTGCCTGCTTCATCACTAATATGCCATAGCCTTCTGTAGCGGGATACATTTTTTCTGGGAATCGGCAGGGTTCATTGGGATAAGTGCAGCTCTTACAAACGCTGCAACCCTCTGTAGACAAAATTAGAGGACTTTTAGTATATTTTCGAAAGACCTCCCCTACCTGATCAGTTACTTTTTCATGTTCTTCTCTTGCCTCTAGCCACCCCTGAACATCATAACTATCTTTCATTTGAGTTGCTGTAGTAAAAATAAAGGCGTCTTCGTGTTTTAGGCATTGTTTTTGGCACTCCTCTAAACTTCCTACAGCAGGAGGGCACGCCCAAGAGGTATCGTATAACCCACATGAATTGCCCTTACATATTTCTCTAACCTCTTCTGAAAAGATCACTTCTTCTGTCTTTAAAAAAGCGTAATCGTGGATTGGCAAGGGTTTTATTTCTTCTTCTATATTAAATTTGTTCATATAAGTCATCCTTTTCAAAACATTTTTTGTGCCTTTTACAATACTCTGTTTATAAACTTTCTAAACCTCTCCTATAATAATACCATACATTTTTTATTATCATAACTCTTAATTACTCATCAGAAAAAAATCAAATTAGATATCTAAGAGGATTTATGCTTCACTGGATTCGATTTCTCTTATACACTCTAGGAGCCACTCAACATGAGTTCGTTCTCTCATAATGGCACCCTTTAAAACAATATAATCCCCGTACTCTGGTGAGAATACATTGGCAACTGATTCTGCAAAAGGGTGATCAAGCATTGTGGTTTCAAGCTTCTTTAATTTTTCCTGGCGCTGCTTCAGTTGGTACTCAAATTGCTCTAAAATTTCTTCCTTTGACAGAGACTCCAGAAAGTAGGCTTTTAGCCGAAAGATATCCTTTGGAGTAGGCTCTAAGACATTCTGCTTTTTAAGCCAATTTAAAAAATCTTTTTTGCCTGCCTCTGTAATTGAATAAAGTTTTTTTTCCATTTTTTCACCTTGAAGTACGGTTTCGTAGGTAATTAAACCTTCTTCAGTTAATTTTTTTAACTCAGGATATATTTGGCTATGCTTTGCATACCAAAAATTAACTAGTTCTCGATTAAATACTTTCATCAAATCATAACCAGTCATAGCCCCTCGGTTAATTAATCCTAAAATAGCATATTTTAACAAACGCATCGTGTAAGTACCACCCTTCAAAATAATTCTATACTAATGTCAAGTTTATCACAAAAACAATATGTATGTATTGACATGTTTAGATTTAGACCTTATACTACAAATATAAACAATATTTCTGTAAAGTACAAGACATAACGAAAGAAACTGAAAACTTTAACGGTCATGAAAACCATTACAACACGGTTAGAGTTTTAACAAAAATACATACTAAAAGGAGAATAGCAATGAAAAGAAAATTTCCCAATCTAAGTAAACCTATTCAAATTGGAAATGTAAATTTCCGCAACAGAATGTTTTCTGCACCTATGGGTGGAACAGACATCACTGCTGATTGTACTATTGGACGTGCATCAACCGCTTTTTATGAATTACGAGCTAAGGGTGGAGCAGGAGCAGTTACTGTAAGCGAGTTAGTGGTTCATCCAAAAACAGAGGGTTCTCATATGTTCCATCTAGATTTACAGACAGTTGGCGCTCTATCAAGCTTTACCTATACGGCAGACGCAATCCGTCGACACGGTTCCATTGCTAGTGTAGAATTATCTCATTCAGGTCAGTTTGCAGGCACATATTTGACGGACAAAAATAAAAAACAAGGGCTTGCTCAATGGGGTCCAAGCGAAGGCCTTCGTTCAGATGGTTTACCTGTAAAGGCACTTACCCAAGAGCTTATTGACGAGATTGTAGCTGCTTATGGCG
The DNA here is from genome assembly GCF_003317055.1 of Alkalibaculum bacchi. Classification (NCBI taxonomy): domain Bacteria; kingdom Bacillati; phylum Bacillota; class Clostridia; order Eubacteriales; family Eubacteriaceae; genus Alkalibaculum; species Alkalibaculum bacchi. The sequence goes on along the minus strand of NZ_QNRX01000030.1, from coordinate 5,954 downwards.
ATTGCGCTGCCCTTGCAAAAAGAGCAGGTTTCGAGATGATTATGGTACATGGTGGTCATGGATGGCTCGTAAATCAGTTTCTTTCTCCTTTCTTTAACCGTAGAACTGACAAATATGGTGGTTCTCTTGAAAATCGAGTACGATTTGCACAAGAAGTACTAGATAGCGTACGTAAGGCAGTTGGACCTGGTTTCCCAATCGAATTTAGAATGAGTGGATCCGAGTTCTTCGATAGCGGTTATGATTTAGCTGAGGGTGTTGAAATTGCAAAATTATTAGAATCTAGAGTTGACCTCTTACATATATCGGCTGGAACGTACCAGCAAGGGTTCAGCATAACTCACCCCTCTATGTTTGAATCTCATGGCAGAAATGTATTTCTTGCTGCCGAAATCAAGAAACATGTTAGCGTACCTGTTGCTACAATTGGCGGTTTGAATGATCCAGAAATGATGGAAGAAATCATCGCTTCAGGTAAAGCAGATGTCATCTATATGGCTCGTGCACTCCTTGCAGATCCTGAACTACCAAGAAAAGTAATGAGTAACCGTGACGAAGACATTATCTATTGTTTAAGATGTTTTACTTGTATGGCAGAGCGTGCAGTTACTTCAACAAGACGTTGTACTGTTAATCCATTAATCGGACGTGAGCTCGATGGAACGGAAGTCATACCAACCTCCCTTCCTGTAAAAGTTTTAGTAGCAGGTGGTGGTCCTGGTGGACTAAAAGCTGCTATCACAGCGGCAAAACGCGGACATGAAGTTATTCTTTGCGAAAAAGAGGATCAATTAGGTGGAATCCTTAAAAGCGAACAGGCAATTCCCTTCAAATATGAAATGTACCAACTAGGTGTCACTCTTGAAAAAATGGCAAGAGATGCTGGCGTTGATATCCGTCTAAATACAGAAGTTACAAAAGAGTACGTAGAAAATGAAAACGTAGACGCGTTAATCATCGCAGTAGGATCGGAACCCCTCTTGCCACCCATTCCTGGTTTAGATGGAGAAAACGTAATTGTGGTGAACAACTATTATCTAGAAAAAGAGAAGGTGACAGATGAAGTCATCGTCTTAGGAGGGGGACTTGCAGGTTGTGAAGCTGCAATCCATCTTGCTCAAGAAGGAAAAACTGTTCACCTTGTGGAGATGAGAGAAGAATTAGCAATAGACGCAAATATCAGACACCGACCAATTCTTTTAAAGGAAATTGAAAAGCAAAAAATCCAGGTTCATACAGGCTTAAAAGGATTACGGGTAATAGCTGATGGAGTCATCTGTGCTGATTCAACAGCTGAAGAACAACTCATTCCAGGAACAACAGTAATCTGCGCTCTTGGACAGAAAGCAAGAAGAAATGTAGTGGAAAACTTAATTGACTGTGCACCATATGTTGCTCAAATTGGAGATTGTGTAAAAGCGTCAACTATAACAACAGCGGTATATCAAGGATACCATGCTGCACTCGATATCTAACGATTTTTAAGTCAATTGAATTGCTAATGGATTTGAAAGAGTAATAAACTATCAATTATTTTGTTATTTTGATTGTTGCCAAATCTTAAATTTTTATGAATAAATTTGGCAACAATTTTTTATAATGAGAAAGTGTAACTTTTGCCCACTGCCTCACTGGTAAAAAAAGTAAATACCCAAGATATCAGGCTGATATTTTTGAAGCTATGATATAAAGTATTGTTGCCCCAACAAATCCGCTGTTAACAAGGCGTCATATAGCTGTTCCGAGGTTACATCTCCTGCCATATGATGAATTGTCTCTCCTTGTATACAAGCTTTTTGAGCAGCTATGCGAACACGTTCTCCATCGGTTACTCCTATCTCTTTTAAAGTAATAGGTAGACCTACACTATAGCAAAAATCCATAACCTCTTTAATTTCTTGCTTGGGGGCACTTTCTAAAATAAGTTGTGCGATCGTCCCAAATGCCACTAGGGAACCGTGCATGGTTTTCTCACATTCCTGTAAGGCTGTAAATCCATTGTATACAGAATGAGCAACTGCAAGTCCTCCATTATCAGCACCTACACCACTTAAGTATGTATTTGCCTCAATAATCGCGTCTAAAGCAGGTGTGACCAAATGTTTTTCACAAGATAATTTTGCCTGATATCCACATTTTAATAGAGTTTTATAACATAATTCGCATAAAGCCATAGCTGACAGTGAAATTCCTCCATTTTCTAAACTAGGAGAATTTGTTCTTATACAGGCTCTAGCCTCAAAATAAGTCCCAAGGGCATCTCCCATGCCTGCTATCAGAAATTTTACAGGTGCATCTGCAATGATTTGACTATCCACAATAACCGCCTCTGGATTTTTGGGATAAAATAGATATGTATCAAAAGCTCCGTCATCATGATAAATAACTGAGAGTCCAGTACAAGGTGCATCTGTAGCTGTAATCGAAGGAATAATTGCAACAGGGAGTTTCTCATAATATGCAGTTGCTTTTGCAGTATCAAGAGCGGACCCTCCACCGATACCTACAACCACCTCGATTTGTTCTTCTTTGACAATTTTCCTCATTTTTTCAATTTCACCATTTGAGCTGATGCCGTTGAATATTTTAAAATGTAGCTTACATTCGGTTCCTTCAAAACTCTTTTCAATTTTTTTGTGACAACTTCTATATCCACTTTTACTACAGATAAACAAAAATGATGATCCTAAATCTTTTGTTTCTTCATAAAAATTTAATAAAGCCCCTTTTCCTTGCACGTATTTTAATGGAGCTCTTATTAATTTTAATCTGGTCATAAACAAAAACCTCCCTCTAAAAATGGTCTTAAATACATTACACACCACCTATATCTATTCATTAATGCTTAAAATCCACATGACTTATTAACTCATCACGATGCCCCCGTCAGTAATAATAGCTTGACCAGTGATATAATCTGCCCCAGGAGAGGCTAAGAAGGATATTAAATTTGCTACATCTTCTGATTTCTGGGGTCTTCCCATCAAAATCTTTTTAGAATATTCCGTAAAAGCGCCACCCTTTTCAACACCTAAATAGGGAGACAAACTCTCATCAATTTTTTCCCACATATCTGTCTCTACAATGCCAGGACAGTAAGCATTAACCGTAATTTTGGGTGCTAATTCCGCTGCTAATGCCTGAGTGAACCCTCGCACTGCAAACTTAGTTGCACTATATGCAGATAAATATCCAAAACCTACATGACCTGCTATACTAGAACAGTTAATAATTTTACCTAAGGTATCTTGCTTCATCATCTGTCTTGCTGCTTCAATATTTGTTAAAAACACGCCTTTACAGTTTATAGAAAATATTTCATCCCATTCATTTGATGTTGTTTCAACAGCAGGTTTAACTGTACATATACCTGCGTTGGCTACTAAAACATCCAACTTCCCAAACTCTCTTATTGTCTTTTCAAAAATGCTATTGACATCTTTTTCATTGGATACATCTCCAGCTATAGCAATACTTTTTTGACCTAGTTCTTCTACCTCCATAGCAACTTTTTTGGCATTTTCAGGGTTGCGAGCATTAACTACTACATTGAATCCATCCTTTGCCAATCTTAAGGCAATAGCCTTACCAATACCTCTACCTGACCCTGTTACGATAGCTACTTTACTCATCTTCATTACCTCCTTTAACTTTCTTATTACATTAAGTAGCAAGTAATGTGCCAAATAAAGTGAAATTTATTCCGTAAGGGTTTTCTTCATCCCCTACTGAATTGGGAAGTTGGAAGCAAGAGATCAGAGGTTAGATTTTTTTGTCTCCAGTGAAGTCTTTGTGTTCTAACCTCTAACCTCTCAATGTCCTCCTCTTTTTCTTTTTATCTTGAAGTGGGAGTATTAGTGCCTATTAATTCGGGATGAATTAAAGTAATCCGCTTTTATGCCGTATTTTATGATCTTGTCTTGCGCTCTCTTCAAGATAGTCCTTTATAGGCGCTTTTTCTCTTTTAATTATTTCATTCAGTAAGTAGCAGGTATGCTTTCGTCTTAGTTTTTGATCTAATTCATCTCATACTTTCTCATTTTAAATCTCATAATAATACTTTTTCTCATTCTTGAGAAAATTAACAAAGATGTTTTCAAGCGTGATTATAATATCTTCACAATCTTTTTGCTATATTACATAATTAATGATTATTTCTTAGAGATTTATGTGATAGAAAAATAAGATATCTTAAAACATTCTAGAAAATCGAGTAAAAAATAACCTCGATATGTTCCCTTATACACATATCGAGGGGTAAAGTTACATTATCAGATTTACTTTTAGTTTATGAAACTCAGCATTTCTTGCCTTAGAAAGCAAAACCATCTTTAGCATCCTTACAAAGTTAAACATTTAAGGTTTTTATATTATTAACGAACTCCACAAGAGGATTCACACAAGCTTTATGGCAACTCTTTCAACAATACCTGTTGCAATATAGTTATCTACCTCAAGGGGCAAATGGTGGCCATGTTGTTCTGTTTGTCCCATAGGTATTAAAGCGATATCTGTTATTTCTGTGATTGTTTCGCCTTTTGCTGTAAGGGCAGACAGAAAAGCTCCTTGCTGCATATCTGTTTGCTCGTTGTTTAGAATTGATATAAATGCTCTCTCAGCTTCTTGTGGATTTAAATCCTCTTTGTTTATTAATTTAGTTAAAGAAAAAAGTCCATACTAAAAAATAGTATGGACTTTCCAACATCCTACATCGCAATCCGCTGTCTCGAGCAGACTTTAAAAATAATAGGCAGGTCTCCTGACTTAGATTTAAACACCTTTATTGTCTTCCCCCTAATCGGAGTGACATATAATAAAGATTCATCGTCGTCAACGACACCCTTTGGTGTTTAGCTATAACCTTCCCACTACCAGGTAGCTTCGGGACTTTCACCATTAGATTGCGCCCATTCTGGGCGCACAATTAAAAGAAGAGGCAATTTATGCCTCATCTTTTATTTTACTTCTGATGTTCCGGTAATTTTGCTATTCTCGATGACTTGAGAAGAGGTTTTGTATTCCTCTTTTGAGAAGTAAACATTGCCTTGGATTTGAGCATCCCTTATGGTAAAACCATTTGCCTCTACGTAAACATCGCCAACGAAGGTACCCCCTTCAATCATTGCATTTTCACTTTTAATAGTTAATTTAGGTGCTGTAAGTGTATACGATGCAGTTTTGGTTCGATTTTCATCTTGTGCATAAAGCTTTACTTTGCGAACAATGTCGCCATTAGGATCATCCTTGTCTCTAAATTCTCCATCTAAGACTAATTCTTTATCGGTTTTCATATCTTGAGTAAATATGACAATCCAACTTCCTTCAGGTCCCATTACCTTTTGGATGGAAGCTTCATCCATTACGTAGGAAGGACCAGTTGCAGTATCCGGTTCAGGTTTTGATGCATCCGGAGTTGTTTGGTCTTGCGTTGCATCTGGTTTTTCTTGCTCAGTAGTTTCTTTAGGCGTACAACCAATGGTTAGGGTGAAAAGGGTTACTAGGATAACAAATAAACTCATTAATTTTTTCAAAAAAATTCCTCCTTAAATTTTATTACCTATATTTTAAACTAAGAAATAAAAACTATTACACTAATCTTAAATAAACAAAAAATGAATTTGATACAAGTTAAAAAAACAAGCATAGGTCTCAAAATATTCTTCACTGCTTCTTCATAATGATTTGCTATTATCAATTAATAACATTTATATCATAAGGACGAGAAAAGATGTTTGGTTTAAGTTTATATACTATTTCTATTAATTATATACCCACAACCATTTAACTTAATCAAATTTATTTAGGAGTAGGTATTTACAGAATGAAATAAATTTTGCTGTAAATATCTAGAGTACATAACTCAAACTTCGCACATAAATAATTGAATACAAGTATTGGAATTCCGGGTTTACAGGTATAAAAATAGCATGAAAACACCAGATTTGTTATAATTG
>NZ_QNRX01000029.1 GCF_003317055.1 Alkalibaculum bacchi | reverse complement strand
AACCTTGAGGACAAGTGTAAGTATTATTTTCTTTATTATATATAAATTTATCTTTTGAGTAAGCTTCATTCCCATTATGACTAGGCATTTTTTGTCTTGGCACGATCGTTTCCAGATGCTCCTGTTCGCATTTTTCTAAATCTGCACCAGTATAGTATCCTTTGTCCGCTAGAACAGTTAAAATTGCTTAAACAGATTTGTTAGGCTTTGTTTGTTGTCTTTTCGAAAATCTGCAATCGTCTTAAAATCTGGCTTTAAATTCTTTAATGACCACTGCACATATCCTTAGGATTATATGGCTTTCTTCCGGTCTTTTTAGGTGTAGCGTATGTAAAGCCTAGCTTTTCCATGTCTAGACTATCGATTAATGCATCAATTACTCTAACAGGGTTATCATCAGCTATCTTATCATCATAAGATTCTGGTATGAAGCCAACTTGATTTCTATTAAATTCTGTATCGATATATCTTGACATAACTACACCTCAATTTTAGACTTTTATATGTACATTATACTATATTTTCAATATTCAAGGTGTAAAAGTGGTCGTTTTCACACATTCTGCCGTCCCTCACAAACATTGTTTAACTATGGCAAAATATGGAGACAACTTAATTGACCTTCAAAATGAAATCCGCTATACAATTTCGAATGCTTATTACGACTACATTACTAAAAGAAAACCTACAATAGAGTTAAATCTGCAGGACTTGTCAGACAAAGTATTAAACAGTATTACTGGAATAAACAATCGCTTGGAGGATTTTGAAAATATTTGTAGTATCATTGAGCCATTTAATTTATATTTTATCCCAAATATCACTTGTGAAAGCCTTAATAAATTGCACTCATCTGTAGTGAATGATGAAGGAAAAGTGTCTGATGATAAAAACATACCGATCCCTCTTTCTTCTTTTTGTAAAAAGGAAATCAAGAAATACGAAACCACTAGGTTGACTACTATGAAGTCCATACAAGTGAATTCAATATACGAATGCGCTTTTCCATTAATAGAGCAAGGCGATGTGAATCTTAACGATAAAATCCTTTACCCTTTCTATGTACACTTAAAAAATTCTATTAGCGATATACAAAAGGGTGTGTATAGACAGCAATACATTGACGACCATCAGTTTATTGCACCTTCAATTATTATCCTTGGACAAAAAATTGCCTCTGCATTAGAAAAAAATTTAAAATCACCTTCCCCTCTATTGAGCGCAAATACATTAATACATACCTATCGATTGCTCAAACATATATAGAGGAGGGTACCATTCCCATCATTGTCATTAGTAGTGGCGAAGACATCGCAGATAGCTATGTTCGTTATATTAAGTCCTTAAACTTTAAAGTAAGTATACACGCCTTAAATTATACAAAAGAATTTCAGTCTTCAGACTTCAGCAGATTTTTGCAATACATAATAAGGACGGTTCAACAAGTAAACCAGGGAAAAGGGGTCGTTATAATAAGTGATTTAAACCAAATGGTGGACTTAAATCATTATATTTTTGAAGAAACGGGAATCCCATGCGTATCCATTACTCCAGTATCGCTAAACTCCGTCCTTCATGTAGTAGAAATTGCTGAGAAGAAAGAAAGCAGTATTGACGATTTTAAGGATATCACCACACTTTTCCTTCATGACTCTATGAACGACTCTGCTAATTTAGTAGGATTTTCAAATTATTTCCTTTTTGAATTTTCTCAAAAAGTTTTATCCCAGAACTTGCTTTTTTTAGATGTGAACAAAGCTAGCAGAGCTTTAACATCTGCTTTAGCAAATATATATAGAGAATTACAAATGGATTATTCAGACGAGATTACAATACGCTTTCTTCATCACTGTTCTTTCATGATTGAAAGAGTTGTTAAAAACGAAGCCCTGATTTTTAAAAGCACAAAGAAAATTATAGAGTCTAACAAGGAGATCTATCAATCAATTGAACGGAATCTTACACCAGTCAGCCAACAGTTTGGTATCACCATTCCACCTAACGAACTTGCTATGGTTTCAATAATCTTTTTAGATGTACAGTCTTACGAATAAAAAAAAGATTAACTCAAAGCAAAAATGCAAGGCTATTATTTTATAGCCTTGCATTAATATATACAATACTAATTATATACTTCCATTTCATAACGTGTCTTATAAGCTAAGGATTTAGAAATAGCTACTTCAATTACTTGATCTTTTTCATCATAGCTTATAGTTTCCATTACTGAAATAGGATTGCCCTCTGATATTTGAAGGTGCATTGCTTCATAAAAAGAAGCAGGTTTAATTTCTAATACTTTTTTTGCTCTGATAATTTTAATGCCGTATTGTTCAAGTGTTGCATGTAGTGATCTATAAGAATACTCGTATTGCAATAATTCTGAGCAAAGATCATATGAAATATAAGAGTCTGTTAGGGAATACAATTCTTCACCTATATACCTTAACCGCTCTAGATGAAACACTGAACTTTCCTCTTCAATCTGTAACTTTTTTGAAATCTCTTTAGAGGCAGGTTCAACGTTTTGGACGAGAACTTTGCTCTTCGTATATTGACCGGATGATTTAACAGATTTATAAAACGTTATACCATCATGTCCACTTCTATCCGTATAGATTCGATTTCCTAAATAAAATGAACCCTTTCCACGTAGAGTAACTATCATATTGTCGTCTTCTAGTTCTTTTAACGCTTTACGCACTGTTGGTCTACTAACATTATAGGTTTCACATAATTCTCTTTCTCCAGGTAAAGGCGAATAATATGGTGAGTGTTCTAGCTCTTTTAATATTTTTTCCTTTACTTGAAAATACAGAGGTCGTCTTTTTTCATCTTCCATACAATTTCTCTCTTTTTAGAATGTTATTATAACGCGGAATTTATCTCCTTTTGCTGCAGATTCCAATGCTTGTTTAGCTTGGTCTACTGGATACACTTCGCTTATTAAATCTTTTATATTGATTATGCCTTCAGAAAGCATAGATGTTGCCTTTACAAAGTCTTGTGTATTAGAATTAGCAGTTCCCATGATTTTTACTCCACTTTTATGTATCCAGTCTGGGCTAAATGTAACAGGCTTATCAGGATAAAATGAACTATAGAGAACGAGCCTTCCATTATTGCTTAAGACTTTGCACGCATCTTCTACCACTTCTGCAACAGGGGTTGTATCAAAAATCACTTGTACTTTTTTACCATCAGTGATTTCCATTATACGTTGTTCTAAATCTTCTTTAGAAGGATTTATAATATATTTAGCACCTAGCTTTTGCGCTAATTTAAGTCTCTCCTCATTCATATCAGAAACAATTACAGAAGCCCCCTTTTTAACAGAAAGCATTGTGTGCAATAATCCCATTGTACCGCAACCAATTACCAAAACCATTTCTCCTAATTTGATACCTGCCGTATCCACACTATGGTAACACAAGAAAGTGGCTCCGTTAAGGTTGCTTCTTCTGGAGTGATTTGATTGTATTTAAACATAATATTAGGATGGGCAACAATGTGAGACTCGAACCCACCCATCCCCTTATAGAGTATGCCATCAATATCCTGAGTGTGGTTAAAGTATTCACAGTTTTGCTCGTTCCCACTTTTACATTGATAACAGCTCTTACAAGACAGATTTGCTCCAATAGCTACTTTATCGCCAATTTTCCAGATACGCTTATCTATTTTGTCACCTAGCGCAACAATTGTACCAATTATTTCATGTCCACCAACAAATGGGAAGTCCACCTTTTTAACTCCACCCTAAAATGCTAATTTGCTCTACAAAAACAGATTAGAGGCAGAAAACGCCTTTGATATCTCGGTTTAATTCTTTGGATTTCACCGTCAGCAATAATTCTTCAAATGATGACACGAATGCGACTACACATATAATAGCTCCAATGAACTCTATTGAAAAAATGACATAAAGAAGCGGAAACATAAATATTAATGCCCCTGTTATTTTATTTAAGTATGTATGTAAGGAAGAAAAGGTATGATATTTATAGAAACCAATACAATAACTTACAATCCTTATTACTGCCACCAGAATTACGCATACCCATATCCATATAGGTAAATTTATATTGATTGTGATTACAATAAAAATAGCCATTGCAAAAATCAAATCTGCAATGCTATCCAGTTTAGCTCCAAAGTTCGATTGCAGTTTCAAATTTCTAGCAATAAATCCATCAAGCATATCACTTAAACCGCCTCCAAGATAGCATAACCAAAATATTGGAGAAAAGGGCTTCATTAAGACCATTACAACTGCAAACACAATTCGTAAAAATGTTATAATATTGGCAATATTATTAATAACCTTTCCCTCCTAAATATTAATATCTTTCACAACAAGACACTTTCCCTTATCTTCACTGTTTTTTCAAGCAAGCAATACATTTTGTACACCCATAAGGGACCGTTCTCAACTTTTAATTATTTTCATCTTATCATATATTCCATAATAAATTACAATATCTTTATAATATCCTTGCACATCTCTGACGATAAAAAGGTTTTATGGTATGATATTAGCAAAAGAACTTCAGATTTTAAATATTAATAATTCTATAAAATGATATAGAGAAATTTAAAGCAAGGTGATTCAATTGAGTAAAAAGAAAGAGAAAACAATAGATTCAAAAACCAATGTTATGAGATTATTAGAGCAGGGAAAGATTCCTTATCAACACCATTACTATAATGATACTGGTGCTGTAAGTGGCCTTGATGTGGCTTTCGCGCTAAATCAAAACCCTGAACAGGTATTCAAAACACTTGTTACAGTTGGAAAATCTAGCCAGCATTATGTTTTTGTTGTTCCTGTAACTAAAGAGCTGGATTTAAGAAAAGCAGCAAAAGCAGTTAATGAGAAATCCGTTGAAATGATAAAAACAAAAGACTTGCTACCACTTACAGGATATATTCACGGTGGGTGTTCACCTATAGGTATGAAAAAGCGATTTGTTACCGTAATAGATGAAAGCGCCGCAGGGCACAAAACAATTATCTTTAGCGGTGGTAGAATTGGGTATCAGGTAGAGTTGAATCCAGATGATCTCTATAAGATCGTTCCGTTTTTCCTAGCAGATATTACGACTTTAAAATAGTACACTAAATCTGATTTGTTAAGATTGTTACAGTACAAAAACAGCTTGTTGATTATCATTTTTGACTCACTATGTTGCAAAGATAGTGAGTCATTTTTTGAACTGTTTCTCTTATCGATCCAGAATTAATTTTACAGTAATTCTTATACATAATTACATATCCCTTATTGGTCAGAAAATTCTTTAATTATGAGTTTCCTATATATTTACAACAGTATTTACTTCATTCCGCAAATACCTAGTCGTTTCCCTTTTTTATTGCTCTTGTTGCCATATAAGTAGGGACATTGTACTCGTGTAATTTCCCATCTCCGTTTGTATCTTCGTATAAATCAGTTATTTGAAATCCTGCTTTTAACTGACCTCCAATTTGTTCTTCAATGGTATGAGAAAATTGTATGCCATAATCGTTATTTATGCATATATTATATAGTTCCCTATTTTTAAGAGGATTAAATGGGAGTTTATTAGTTAATGTTGTTTCTTCATCATCGAATATATAGTTCATGCCATTATCCATTCCTGCGATTAATAACCCTCCTTTTTTTAATACTCGATAGCATTCATTCCATACATGGTAAACATCTTCAATATAACAGTTGGACACTGGATGGAATATCATGTCAAAGGACTCATCTTCAAAAGGAAACCTCTCCGTCATATCCCCTTTTACCATATTAATTGAATAGCCCTCTCGATTAGCTACCATTGCTTCACTATCAAGCTGTTTCTGTGAATAATCCATAACAGTACACATAGCCCCCAAAGCTGAAAAAATCGGCATCTGCTGTCCACCTCCCGATGCAAGTCCTAAGATCCTACAATCCTCAAAACTAGGAAACCACTCTTTAGGCACTGGTTTTAAGGGTGTAAGAACCACATCCCAATTCCCTTGCAATGCTTTTACATAAGTTTCATGAGAGACCGGTACCCCCCATTCCCAATTCTGACCTACCCATTGATCTATAATATTTGAATTTAAATCTGTATACCTATTATTCATGCTATTCTCCTTTTATCAACTTTATCTCTTATTATATTATAAACTTATATTACATTAGAATTAAACGAATGTCATATGTAAAATGAACAAATATCATTAATATTAATTAGCTAGTACAACTCATCTATTTTTTCATAATATGGATTATGGAGGTGAGATAGTATGTCAGAATGGCTACCTACCTTAAAAACAGATACACCTGAGTAATGCTATAATTTAGCAGTTACTTTAGCTCGTAAAGCCATTATTATGACTCAACCCAATGAAGTAATTAGAAACATGTTTTTTGGGGACAGTTCTCAATTTTCTATTATTTTTATCTTATTATATTTTTACCATATATTACAATATTTTAAAATAATCTTGCATATTATTATATCCTATAAGAAAACACATTCAAATAGCCGCACTCAATATTTTCTTATATTATAAATCCTTAAAATATATGGTTCTAATTCTCTTGGGAAACACTTACAGACATACTTTACCAGTGTTTCGGGATTCATATCAATTTTATTATCTATCCACTCTTCTAATATATTTGTAAGACCATACCAAAAAATTTTAATTAAAAATAATTTCTTCTGATTGATACTTCTTACCGATGTATCTTATGCAAAGATCTAAATTAGCAGGCATAAGAGTACGGTGACTTTTTCGTCCATTATATTCCAATTACTTTACTTTTAGGTAGCCCTGTAATACTCATTATCTGACGATTCGTTATCCCCTTGGCTTTTAAGCTTTTAAGCTTTTAATAAAAACTATCCTCTGTTCTCCAGTTATCTGTCCTATGCATTCTATTTCAAGCTTTTTCATATCATCGCCTAATTATATGTATAATAATCATTATCCATATTTTAGGTGATAATGGTCACCGTCCCCATATGCCTTGTTGTCAATCAATAGTTAGACACGGTTAAACAATAGTGCAGCAATTGTTCGCAATTTTCATTTAACTAGCTGTATCTATAACAAGATTTAAATATTCAAATCCCTTTTTTTATAAAATACATAGCTTATAAACATAAGCACAGCTATGATTACAAAAGACAAAAAAAGAAATATGGGCTCAAATCCTCCTCCATTTAATAGCTTATCTGCCTTAAAATATTCGAAGGGTGTAATGTACTTTAAAGGTTCAAGTTTACTATTCATATTGATTACAGACGAAATGATAAAACAAATCAGTAAAACAGTCGTAGAAGCTGAAGCAGCTTTTTTTGGACGTCTGCTTACAGCCGCTGTTGCTGTCCCTATGAACAAGAACATCAGCTGTAAGATAAACATGCCAAGCATTAATACACATATTTCACTTGTTATATTTTCTCCCTGAGCGTATTTTCCCATTAAGGTAATTGAAAAGATTAGTGTAATAAGGTTGAATACGACAATATTAAATAAAGCAGCAAAAATTTTTGCTGTAATGATGCCCACTCTTGAGATCGGTTTTACCATTAAAAATTCCGTTGTCTTATCCCTTTCTTCTTTAGAAATGATGGTGGCGCCAAGCAAAGAAGCATGTACTGTAGCCAATAATAGTAGATACAGATATAACATTCCATAAAATCCACTCAGTTTTGTCAAGTCAAAATTACCCATCCCTAACACGGCTTTAATTGAACTTGGGATTTGGGATAGTAACTCATTCATAGATTGCCCTGTTTCTGCATACGCTGTAAATTTACCAATGGAGGAGACAATCATAAAGAAAATAGCAATACTCCACATGATAAGTGATTTTCTATGAAACTTTAATTCTCTTATAAAAACGTTCATGAATTCCCCTCCTCAATTTGCGTGAATATCTTTTTTAACATAAATTAAATAACTAATTCCAGTTGCAGCAAAGAACAAGAGTAGCCCAATGACTACAAAATCAGCTTCATATGTACCATTTTTGATAATATATGCTGTATCAAAATACCTAAATGGTGAAAAATACCTCACTTTTTCTTCTCCGATAATAGAACCAAGAGAACCTACTACATAGAATCCAAAAACCATACTTAAAGATACAGAAATTACGGATTTTATCTTTCTATTCATAACTGAGATTACAAGTCCTATGGCCATAAAAATCAATTGGAGAAAGAATAAGGTCAGAGAAATCATAAAAAATACTTTTATGTCAAACTCACCTACGACAACAACGGCTGCTAAAATCGTAAGACTAATATACACGATATTTGTAAGAACCAAAGCAAAAAAAACTGCCATCAGCTTAGACGTCATTATACTCACACGACTTACTGGTTTTGTCATTAAAAAATCTGCAGTCTTATCCCGAACTTCTTTAGACAACATTGATAAGCCAAGATTCATAGCCTGAATGGCTCCACACAATGTTACAAACGAAAAGACAAAAGAGTAAAATCCTTCAAGGGTCGATATGCTGTCAATTAATATATTGAAACCCTTTTTTATTGCATCTGGCATATTATCGAGAAAAGCCTTAAAACTTTCAATCTCTGCACCGAGACCTTTAAAAATAAAAATATACAATACAGCAAGGAGAGTCATAGAAGTGGACCAAATGAGGATTGATTTCCAATATTCCTTAAACTCATGAAAAAAGATATTCATTCTCCTCAAACCTCCTTTTCGTAATAGTGTAGAAAGATTTCTTCAAGGCTTGGCTCCTCGATTAAGATATTCGTTATTTCTATATAGGCGAGTCTCTTCATCATAAAGTTAATATTGCCCTTAAATAGAAAGCTTACCTTCTTGCTCTCTATCTCTAGATTGTTTATACCTACAATTTGAAAATAATCTTTATTCATATCCTGTTTCAATTCAAGTTTAAACTTCTTATAATTGTGTTCTGTTAAATCACTTATCTTTTCCATTCTGATAATTTTGCCATCTTTGATGATTGCCACGCGATTGCATAACCTTTGTACCTCGCTTAAAATATGGGAAGACAAAAGAATCGTCGCACCTTTCTCGTTCTCTTCTAGCAAGAGGTCAAAGAATTTCTGCTGCATTAGGGGATCTAATCCACTAGTAGGTTCATCTAGAATAATGAGCTTAGGTTCATGGAGCAATCCCTGAACAATACCTACCTTTTTTTTAGTTCCAAAAGATAAATCGTCAATCCTCTTATTCAAGTCTAAATCCATTATTTCTGCCAATTCATTTATTCTTTTGCTGCAATCCTTTTTATAGAAACTAGCCGAATATTTTAGTAAGTCAATAATCTTCATCTTGTCATAATAAAATACTTCAGAAGGTAAATACCCTACTTCCTTAGCAATTTCAGGTGCATATTTTATACAATCTTTTCCAAATATTGTTGCACTTCCACTAGTAGGATAAATTAAAGACAATAAAGTTCTAATCGTTGTTGATTTACCTGCCCCATTAGGTCCTATAAAGCCAAAAATCTCCCCTTCTTCTACATTAAAACTGACATCTACGATTCCTCTAGACTTGCCATAACTTTTCGTGAGATTCTTAATTTCTATTACATTCATACATACACCCTCTTAATTTTTAATGGCTTATATAATACATTGGCAAAAATATCTTAATGTTAAATATTATAGCTTATATAAATAAGTACTCCTTTTAACGTTATGATATCACCCCTATAAACTATTTAGTTTTAAAACCATTATGTAGTTCTCAATATAATTATAGATTTTTAGTTGATTTATAAATCAATTCTCTCACTAGGGTTAACACCCACTTCACCACTAGCTACTCCATAGCAAAACTTTAAAACTTGACTCAAAATCCCATGCCCTTGTGACATGGTGGTCTGCCTCGTACGCAATACTCAATGAGCCTGCTTTTTTTAAATAATTAATCAGGAAATGTACCCTGTTAAAGCGATAGGAATACATGATTTTAAAGCTTCTTTCATATCGTCTTGTGATATTTTATAGCCATCTTTAATCCAATTAATTATCATTGATGTTGTTCCATAACAATAACATTGTACAGCCATATCCAGAATAAAGGAAGTCTGACCATCGTTATTCATTTTTATTGAATCTAACGCGTATTCATAACCATAACGAAACAGGAAATCCTCGAATGAATTTTGGCCATCGATGCTAACTACTTTAGAGAAGTATTCGGAATTTCGCAAGATAATATCTAACATGGTATCAAGAACAAGATCCCAATTAGAGAATGTTCGATTTTGAATAATATCTTCCATTTCAGAAATGTATATCCAATTCATCAATTCATATTTGTCATGATAATGACGATAAAAAGTCATTCGTGAAATAGAGCAGTTATCGCAGATATCTTGTACTGAAATGGACTTAAATGAATTTATTGTTAGAAGTTCTCGAAAGGAATCAACAATAAGATCCTGTGTATTGGTTCGTTTTATCATTAAATCTGCCCCCTTTTCATAGTTACAATATAACGAAATGTAACTATATGTTACAGAACAATATATTGTAAATTTTATAAAAACACAAATCGTGTTACATTATAGTTAAATAATCTACAATATAAATATCATAACATTATAGGAGGAGCTTATGCAATATTCAAACATTTTTTCACCAATTAAATTAAGAGAACTAGAATTAAACGGACGAATTGTCATGTCGAGTATGGTAACTAAGCTTGCAAAGAATCGCTATGTAACACAGGAGTTAATTGACTATCATGTCGCACGTGCAAAAGGTGGTTTATGTCTTAACTTTTTAGAGGCATCTTCTGTTCATGAACCATCCGCATCTGCATCCTTTATTTCTATTGGAGATGATAAATATCTGCCAAAATTAAAGGAACTTACAAATGCAGTACATGAAGCAGGAGGAAAAATTGGAATTCAGTTTTGGCAGGGAGGCATGGTTGCATCCATGTTAGACCCAAATGCAGAATGCTTCATCCCAAGTGAAATTTCTCTTGATGTAGGTGTGCTTTCTGGGGCAGAACCTTGTGAGGCGATTTTCCCAGCAGCTACAGTCGAGAAAATTCACGAAGTACAGAAATGTTATGGAGAAGCAGCAAAAAGAGCTGTGGAAGCAGGATTTGATGCTATAGAAATCCACGCATCACATGGATATAGTGGACATGTATTTTTAAGTGCTGCTTTTAATAATCGTGAAGACGAATATGGTGGTAGTTTTGAAAACCGATCCAGATTCTTGTTAGAGTGTATTGATGAAGTTCGAAATAATATACCTGAATCCATGCCTTTGTTTATGCGTATTGCTGCAAAAGATGACTCGGTAGAGAGTGGAATGACCATTGAGGATACAATTGCATTTTGCAAACTTGCAAAGGCCCATGGAGTAGATGTTCTTAATGTAACAAGAGGAAACTCGTTCACAAGTGGTTATTTGGAAAGTGCTCCAATTGATATGCCGAGAGGATTTAACGTAGAAAATGCAGCTAAAATCCGAAAAGAAACAGGTATGATTACAATAGCAGTTGGACATATCAACGATCCAGATCAGGCGGAGGCCATTTTATCTGGAGATAAAGCAGATCTGGTTGTTATGAGTCGTTCACAGCTTGCAGATTCTTGTTTTTGTAATAAAGTGAGAAAAGGCAGAGTAGATGATATTGTTCGATGTGTAGGTTGTAATCAAGGATGTAATGATATTGTAGCAACTTTGAATCCAGAACATATTACATGTTTAATGAATCCAGCGGTATGTCGAGAGAAAGATTTTGAAATGAAAGAAGTCTTAGATAAGAAAAAGGTGCTGATTGTTGGTGGTGGTATTGCAGGTATCGTAGCTGCAGAGCTATTATACAAAAGGGGAGCGCAGGTAACCTTAATAGAAAAATCTAATATGCTTGGTGGACAGTTTGTTATGGCTGGAAAAGCACCACGTAAGGCAGAGTTTATTACAGCCATTGAAAGTAGAGCAAGACAGATTCAAAGAGTGGGTGTAAAAGTTTGTTGTAATACAACATTAACAGAAGATTTATTAAATGAAATCAAACCTAATGAAATTATATTTGCAGTTGGAGCATCTCCAATTATTCCTAATATCCCAGGAAATAATAGACATAACGTATATAAGTTTGATGATATTCTGAATGGATATATTCTTCCAGAAGGTAAAGTAGCTGTTATTGGTGGTGGATTAGTAGGGCTTGAGGTATCTGAATACCTAAAGAGCAGAAATCGAGAAGTTACTGTAATTGAAATGTTGGAAGAAGTAGGAGCAGGTCTTGGTAGTGCAAGAAGAATAATGACCATGCCTGAGTTTGAAAATGTAGATATTCACATAAATACAAAATGTATTGAAATTATAAATACAGATATTACTGTTGAAGTAAACGGTGAGCAAACATCGATCCCAGCCGATAGTGTGGTGTTTGCAATCGGTTCACGAAGCAATGATTTAACTTCTGAAAAAGAGTTGTGTGATAAATACAATATTTCATATCATGTAATTGGTGATGCAAATAAGGTAAGAAGAGCGATAGATGCAGTAGCAGAGGCTGCAAATGTAGTACTTGGTATGAAATAAGAGGTATATTTCAAATGGTTCACCGAGAGACTCGTTAGATATATAGTTTTACCATCAGAAAAACATCATATAAAGCTGTCTCTAATCATACAAGTTAGAGGCAGCTTTATCTTTTTATATTTTTGGCTCCCATTTTATAGCCTCATTAAAAATCAATTATTCTAAAGCAATAGATAAGTGACCCAATTTTCCTCGTCCTTGGTGAGTCGTCGTAAAGCTAAATATCAAATCAACTTCAAAAACGCTGGAATAATACTATGCAAATCTCCGCAAATTCCATAATCAGCAACTTTGAAAATTGGTGCATTGGGATCGGAATTGATAGCAATGATACAGTCCGCACCGCTGATACCTGCCATGTGCTGTGCAGCTCCCGAGATACCGCAGGCAATATAGATTTTCGGGTGGAGGTTGCGCCCATTCTGTCCGATGACAAATTTTTCGGGTAGAAGTCGGAGTTCACATGCGCCTCTGGATGCTCCAAGTTCGGCATCCAGCGCATCGGCAAAATCCATCATCATATCTATTCTGTCAAGGGTTCGCACACCCCTGCCCAAACCAACTACGATTTCAGGTTCATCGGCAATCTGCTGTTTGGAAAGAATTTTTGCGGTTTTTTGCAGTAGGCGTACTCGCTCCAGCTTAATTTTCTCCGCCATATCCCAACGAACAATCTTTGCCGAATGCCCTGTTGCTTTTTTGATTTTTTTATATACACCCTCTCGAATGGTTCCCATTTGGGGCAGGCGGTCAGGACAAACAATATCCGCCATCATCTTGCCACCAAAGCCGGCTCTTGACCACAGGATTTTCCCGGTATCCTGCTCGTAGGAGACGGAGGTACATTCTGCCGTTAAGCCAGTTTTGCACCTTGCAGCAAGGCGCGGAGCAAGATCTTTTGCCAAAAAAGTCGCACCAAAGAGAACGCATTGTGGCTGATATTGGCATATGTAAGCGTAGAGGGCATCTGTGTAGAACTCTGTTGCATAGTTCTCATAGGAAAAATGCTCTAAAGATACCACACGGTCTACGGGATACTGTACTAACTGTTCGATTACAGCATCATTCTGATTGCCTACGACCACTGCTACTAATTCCTCATGAGCATCTGCTGCCAGTTGATGTCCCGCTGTCAGCAATTCAAGACTTACATTGCGTAACTGCCCATTGTGAACTTCCATAAATACGCTGATATTACTCATAGGTCACCTCACAATTTTCCTGTTTCAGAAGCTCCAATAGTGCTTGCGCCTTTTCAGAATCACTGCCAGAACTTATCACAATCTGCTTTCTGTCGGTAAATGGAACATAAGATCTTGCAATCTTGGTCGGTGATCCGTGAGCTCCAATAGCGGAGCAGTCCAGCCACGGCTCCAACTCCTCCAGGGTCAGCTTAGGCACACCCTCTTTCTCTAATTGGCGCAATTTTTCGATATCCACCGGGCGCAGTCCTTTCCCATATTTAGGTTCTATCGTGACCAGAGTAGGTTGGTCGGATTCCAACCAGAGAGTCTCTTCCTCGGTTTCTTGTTTTGCCCACAGCTTATCTCCAATTTGACGCAAATCACTAGCACAGGAGATTTGCGCCCAGTTAAGCTGTTCAGCTAGCTCTGCGCCAGTCTGCCCGGTTTCCCCGTCTACAGTTACACTACCACACAAAATCAAGTCATAGCGTTTCTCATTTTTCTGCTGCAACCAACGAACTGCCGCCGACAAAACCATTGCCGTGGCATATGTATCAGACCCAGAAAATGCAGAATCCGTAATCAGATAGCCCTCGTCCGCACCAGCCGCAATGCCCTTTTCCACACACTCTGATGCGCTTGCGATGCCCATCGTCAAAATCGTCACAGTGCCACCATAGTCTTTTTTCATATTCAATGCACATTCTAGTGCGTCAATGTCCGCCGGGTTAATTAAAGACAGTATCCCATATCGCTCCAAACGCATGGTTTTAGGATTGAAGGTCATGTGTGCGGTGTTTGGAACTAATTTCATACATACTATAATATCCATATTCGACTTCCTTCTTGTTTTTATATAATTATATTCTATTAGTGCAACAAAAACAATTGTCGAAATGAAGTATGAGATAAGCAGTAAGGCATATTTGAGTGCAATTTTAGATTTAGGCGATAAAAGTATCTTCTCCTTTGTCATAGGAAAATCTAATAATAACGATCTTGTATTCAAGACCTTTGATATAGCCCATAGTCAATACCCTGACACAAAACCTATCTTTCATAGTGATCGAGAAGTTCAGTATACTACAAAGGCATTTAAGAAGAAACTGGGTCAAGCAGAAATGACACAAAGTATGTCTAGAGTATCTAGATGCATTGATAATGGCCCTATGGAAGTCGCGTCCCTAACGAGTCCCCTAATGGACGCTCTTGGTCTTGGCTATATACTTCCCACCATTAAAACTTCCACCCATTAGATTGCGCCCATGCTGGGCGCACTTAAAAAAAGCCTTACACTTTAAAATGTAAGGCTTTTTATTGCGTATTAACGAACGACCATAATATTCTCAGCTTGAGGACCTTTAGCACCTTGAACTATATCAAAGGTTACATTTTGTCCTTCTTCTAAAGTTTTGAATCCATCAACATTGATTTGAGAAAAGTGTGCAAATACATCTTTTCCGTCTTCTCCTGTAATAAA
>NZ_QNRX01000028.1 GCF_003317055.1 Alkalibaculum bacchi | reverse complement strand
GCTTATAATTTAAAAAGAGTAATAAATATAATAGGAACTGAGAAGTTAACAGAGTACTTCAAGGCTCGTATTTTATTACTCTTTTTAAGTATCACTGAAAACAAACAAAAATGGGTTCAAAATGTGATATTATCGTGTTCAAACGTGGCATAAAAAGTGTATTTTCACACATTCTGCCGTCCCTATATGCCTTCGCTAAATTAGGAGAAATTATAGAGCAAGATTTAAACTTGATGAAGGACTTAAATGTAACTGCACAAAAAGTATCTAGTGTAGTAGAGGAAGGGCTACAGGAAATTGAAAAATTAATCAAAACAACAGATGAAAGTACTCAAGGCGCTCAAGAGATTCAAAATATTATATTGCAAACAAATGCTAGTTCAAATGAAATCGGAGAAGCGAGCAGTGTCATCAAATCTATTGCAGATCAAACCAATCTTTTGGCATTAAATGCAGCTATTGAGGCAGCAAGAGCTGGAGAAGCAGGAAAAGGTTTTGCAGTAGCAGAAGAAGAAATAAGAAATGGAAAGGATGAAGAATGAAATCGTAGATACCTTACAGAATTTAACTGCTATTGCAGAAGAAAACTCAGCAGGTACAGAGCAGGCATCCGCATCTATGGAAGAACAAACGGCAGCTATTCAAGAAATCGCGGGGGCTAGCGAAGGTTTAACCAATTTAGCACAGAATTTGCAATCAGCAATTCACAAATTTAAAATTTAATAAGGATAAGAGTAGCATACAGAACGAGACACAATGAGGTCTCGTTCTTTTGGATTTTGATAGAAAAGTTCTACTTTTTAATGAAGTCCTTACTTTAACGCAGTTAATCATGTAAATATAAAAGGTGGTTAGGAAAATCATAAACTGCCTGTAGGCAAAAATACGTAGGGTTAACATCCTGTCGTCCCTACGTATTGGTCGCTATTGTTGACCTAAATATGTCTGGTTATCTAAAATCTGTCTGTTGCAATTTGAACACCTATGGAAACAAACACAACTAAAGTATCAATAATAAATCCAAGAATCATAGGCTTAAATCCAATACGACGAATATCTGAATAGCTTGTTTTTAGGCCAATTGCTGAAAGTGCAACTACCATACAAAACTTCGAAGCTTTTGAAAGAGTAGGAACTATTGTAGTAGGAATGATACCTGTGCTTCGAAGAGCTACAACGATTAAAAACATTATTATAAAATACGGAAATACTTTTTTCAAATTTAGAGGCACGTGGCCCTGAATACCACTAAGCTTTGCTTCTTTTCTTTCGTTAATTAAAGAAAGAATGATAACACAAGGAATAATGAATAAGGTTCTTGTAAGCTTTACAATTACAGCTGTATTTCCAGCGATATCTGAAAAAGCGTAGCCAGCTGTTTCCCAGCACATACAATATCTTGAGAATTATTATCACGTAAATTTAATATCACAAAAGGGAAAAAACTTTGCTTTGACTAAAGAAGGTGAGGCACTACAGCAATATGCCAAGTCTTTAAAAGCTAACTCTGAGCGAATTATGCCACTTCTGCAACGCATAAAGAATCAAAGTAAAAAGCTTAATTTTGGTGCAACATTAACTATCGGTGAATATACAATTCCACCAATCTTATCTAAGATCATTTCCCAAGATCACGAATTACAAATATCAATGGTTGTGGAAAATACTCAAATTCTACAAAAAATGTTATGGGATGGAGAAGTTGATTTTGTACTTCTAGAAGGGCACTTTAATAGAGAACAATTTGAATCAAAGCTGATTTGTAATGAACCATTTATTGCAGTTTGCTCACCGAAGAATAAGATAGCAGACGATATTATAGATTTTGTAGATTTGTTAGAGGAGAACTTAATTTTGCGAGAAAAGGGAAGCGGTACTCGTGATATTCTCGTAAAGGCTCTTTACAATCAAAATTTAAGTATAAAAAACTTTAAGCATCATATTGAACTAGGTAATATGAATGCTATTAAATATTTGTGCCATGAAAATGTGGGTGTTACATTTATGTACAAGGAAGCTGTAAAAAATGAATTATCCCAAGGATATTTGAAAGAGATTAGAATACGGAATTTTAATGTTACTCATCCATTTAGCTTTATATATTTAAAAAATTGTCCAGACAAGGACCAGATAGAATATTGGTATGAAAAAATAAAGTCATTGAGAGTTACTAATGCTAAACTAAAAGTGTACCACCCTACTAACTGATCCATTGGTAAATAAAATAAAACAAATACGAAAGATACGTTCTGATTAGCAATAATTAAAAGTATTTTTTGAGTTCGTTGGAGGTATGAAGTTTGAAAAGAAAAACAATCTTATTAATAGATGATGATGTAGATTTAGTATCGATGCTAAAAACATTTCTTGAAATAAAAGGTCTAAATGTATTGACAGCATACAATTCACAAGAGATTCCTTATAACCTAGATGAAGTTCATTTAGTATTGCTTGATATTAACATGCCACGCGAAGATGGTTTCATTGTATGCAAACATATTAGGGAAAAATGGAATATGCCTATTTTATTTTTAAGCGCAAGAATAAACGAAGAAGATAAAATTAAAGGTTTAATGTTAGGCGGCGACGATTACATAACAAAACCATTTTCATTAGATGAGTTATATGCGAGAATATATACGAATATCAGTAGAAATGAAAGAAATCAATCCGGTGCTAACAATTATGTAATTCAAAATGGACTTTGTTTTATTAATGATATGGAGATACCTTTAACGAAAGCAGAATATGAAATAGTTGATCTATTAGCTAGTTATCCAAAACAAGTATTTAGTAAAGAAAGAATGTATGATACTTTGTGGGGCTATAGCGTAGAAGGGGATCCTCAGGTAGTTGCAGAACATGTTAGAAATATTAGAAATAAAATAAAACAAGTTAGTGACAAAGAATATATAAAGACACACTGGGGGCTTGGCTACTCATGGATTGGATAAATCATTTTACAAAAGATTGGAAATTAAAGAAAAGTTTTTCTTTATACATGATTGTATTCTTGATTATTGGATTGGTGTTAGGATTAGTTACAAAAGCAGTTTTAGAATGTGTAAAGTTTGATCATTTATCAACTTCAGTGTTTAATCAGCCTTCCACTAGCATATTTTCTACGATCATATTGTCAAAAGCGTTTACTTTTTTGATTGATTTTATTGTGCCAATTTTAATTGTAATCTTCCCTATAATTGGATTTATCGTTTTTTACAAACATAAGATTCAACAACCAATTCATA
Organism: Alkalibaculum bacchi; assembly: GCF_003317055.1. Classification (NCBI taxonomy): domain Bacteria; kingdom Bacillati; phylum Bacillota; class Clostridia; order Eubacteriales; family Eubacteriaceae; genus Alkalibaculum; species Alkalibaculum bacchi. The sequence goes on along the minus strand of NZ_QNRX01000028.1, from coordinate 14,295 downwards.
TCTTAAATGATATGAATTGTTATGAAGAATGGGAAGGCAACAATCAAGATGAATTGGCATTAGCCAGCAATAGAGTAATAGAAAGTTTGCAAGAATTCGAAAACATGCAACTAGCTTACACTTTCCAAATGAATAACGCCACTAGAAAAACAGATACTTTACTTCATGAAATTAAAAACCCATTATCAACATTAAAAGGCGATATTGAACTATTAGATATTGTTTTAAACGACAAAAACCATACCATTCAAGAAATTATCCAAAGAATGAAAAGAAACGAAGGTAGAATTGAAACATATTTAAGTAAACTAACAGAGAAAGGAAATATCAAAAAGATAGAAGCAGATTTAAATCAAATTTCAATATTAGCTTTATGGAAAGATTTATATTCAAGATTTGTAGACAATCCTATACCTATTGCGTTTGAGAAAAATATTTCTGATAATCACAAAAATATAAAAATTGATGAATCCCTATTCTACGAAGCAATATCAAATATCATTGATAATGCAAATCGATTTGCTAAAAGAAAGATAGTAGTTCAACTATTTGAAACAGAAAACGAATATGTACTAACTATTAATGATGATGGCAAAGGATTTTCAAAGGATGCTTTAAAAAATTACGATCAACCATATTTTAGTGAAAGTACATTGAGCGGGAATATGGGTTTAGGATTGTTTATAACAAGAGCATTATTAAATAAGCAAGAAATAGCAATGGAAGCAAAGAATAATCATGGAGCTTGTTTAGAACTATTTATAAAAAAATCTTAATCTTGGAAAATTCTTGGAAAAGATATTTTATACTTCTCGTATGAGGAGGATGATATATATGGATGGAATAAAAATAAAAAATCTAAATTTTAGTTATGGTAGCAAGACTGTTTTGAAAGATTTAGATTTAGAAATCTCAAATGGAATGTTTGGCTTGTTGGGTAGAAATGGTGCGGGTAAATCTACTTTAATGAAATTAATTGTTGGATTATTACCATTAAAATCAGGCAAAATTTCAATGTACGGAAATTCAATAAAAAATAAGCAGAAAATAAGAGAAATAGTAGGATACTTGCCTCAAGATTTTGATTTTTATCCCGATATGAAAGTAGAAGAAGCATTAAAATATTTGGGTGTTTTGGATAACATTAAAACATCTGTTTTAAATGATAGAATGGATCGTTTATTAGTTCTTGTAAACTTAAACAATGAAAGAAAAAAGAAAATCAAAAATCTTTCTGGTGGAATGAAAAGGAGACTTGGAATCGCTCAATGTTTACTAAATGATCCAAAAGTATTAGTTGTGGATGAACCAACAGCAGGTCTAGATCCGGAAGAAAGAATTCGATTTAGAAACCTATTAAGTGACCTTTCCGAAGAAAAAACGGTCATTTTTTCAACTCATATTGCAAGTGATTTACAAAGTAGTACCAATCATCTTGGTATATTAGATAATGGTACTTTAGTTTACGATGGCACGATTGACGCTATTTTAGATGAGTGTAAATCATCTACTTTTGAAACAATCTTATCTAGACAAGATTATGATAAATTTAGAAAAGAATATCTAATCTTTGAACAAAAAGAAACTTCACAAGGAATCATTGTTAGGTTTTTAAATAATGGAAAACCAGAAGATAATTTTAAAAGGATAGCCCCAACATTAGAAGCTGCATACCTAATGAAGATTCATGAAAGAAGGGCATATTGATGAAGTTAAGTGTATTTGAATTGAAAAGACTATTTAAGTCCCTAATATTTTGCATAACCGTAGTAATACTTATTCTATCAATAAGCATGCAAATTGGAGAGAATTATAAAATAGAACCCCCTCAACCAGGGAATGAGAGTTATGGTTACAAAATCGTCGATGATCTCGAATTAATTTATCCGAATTTGTTAGTAGATTTATATCAATCCGTTGAAAACAATTCGTTTACAACCTATCCTTATGGATTCTATAAAAATAAAATCTTAGATTCAAAAGAATTAGATTTAATGAAAGAGTTCATATCAGAATTAGCTGGGACAGAGTATCATGAAATATTAACAGAAGGAATAAACAACATTCCTACGAAAGATTCTCTTGAAAATAGTTTGGAAAAAATCAATTCCCTTCTGGAAGGCGGCTCAGACTACGCTCCAGATGCTTATCTATTTAAATTTGGAAATATCGGAATGGACTATAATGAAGCTTTAGAAGAATATAATCTAATGAAAACAAACGGATTAGATGTTGCTTTTACCAGATACTTTAGTGATTATGCAGGGATCTTTATTAGCTTAATTACTTGGTTTTTACCTTTATCTGTATGGCTTAAGGATGGAAAGAGTGGCATAATAAATACTATTTTTGTAAAATCGACAGGTACTATAAAATTGTTTTTGAGCAGAATTTGTGCAATAACGGTATCTATATTACTTGTTCTTATTCTTTTCTATTCATATTATGAATTTAAAATTGTAGGAACGTATGGAATAGAAAATACGAATATATTAAAAGCCTATGGATTACTCATAATCTGGTTGATACCTAATGTGCTTTTTTGTGTATCAATGAGTAGCCTTATAACGATAGTTACGAACAATGTAATAACTGCTATTGTAGGACCATTAGGAACTTTTATTACTTTACTTATGAGTCCAAAAGGAATTTATGGAAATTATGGTTGGCAATTGGTTTTAAGACATAATACGATAGGAAACGAACAATACTTTTTAGATCACTTCAATCAGTTATTGCTAAATCGATCCGTTTGGTTATTAATCGGAGTTTTTATTTGCGTATTGTCAATAATTGCACTAAATAAAAAAAGGGAGGGATATTATGCTATCAAGACTAGTGTATCTCACAAAAGTAGAGTTAAAGCATAATACTCTATTTACGATAATTACCTCACTGTTTATTATTGCAATATGCTTTGTTGTTTTTGGAATTGATAATCTTGATGTATTGATGGCAAACTATGCTATCGAAAGATTTTTACCTTTAATGGGAATTATCAGTATAAGTTCAACTTATTATCCTGAACAATTATCACCTATAAAGGACTTACTAAAACTAAGAGATAAAGCATTGTGTAAAATTTATGTAGTAAGAAGCACCATTCGATTTATTGCTTTTGTTGCCATTACCTATATCTATGTTCAATTGATCTATACACCAACAAATGCGTATAGCATACATGAAGCATGGTTACATTCCATGTCAATTGGACTATTTGTCGGAGGATTTGGACTTTTATTATTTAGCATTACAAACAATATAGTCATATCCTATTTGGTAACAATTATATATATGTTTTTGCAATGGTTTATAAAAAAAGATGTGCTGGGATTTTTCTATTTATATAATTTAGATAGCTTATCTGTGACAAAAATAATGATTTTATCCTTAACAGGATTGTTTCTTATAATAATTTCCATTCCATTATGGAATAAAAAGAGTGTGAATTAATATTATGTGATATTGTGAAAACTTACAATGAGGGAGCGTTTTTTATTAAGAGTTTAAAGGCGATAGGATTGACTAACGGTCAAATAATGGTATAACTAGTCTTCCTAAAAGTAAGGTAGTATTTTACTTTGATGAAATCTAGATTGTTTATAGTACATATTTTAGCTACAGCTTCGATGACTTGTTTTGACTTTAGTAGATGTCGCGTTCGCTACGATATTTATATGGCTATGTTGAGATAAACTTGTCTATTATTTCAAAGAGCTTTTGCTTTTGAATGACATTATTGCAACTAGTTACGAATTAAGAGTAGATTTTTTAAGATAGGGAAGATTATAAGTTGAATAATTTCCACTATAAAGAGGGCAAGTGTAATATTAAAACCTCCACATTTAATTAAAGTTGTAGACTTGCTTTCAAAGAACATAAATGAGTTGGTAGGGCATGTAGAAGAAATTATTAATTAAGGAGTCCTAGCTATGAAAGATAAAAAGGATTTATTTATAGGGTCTTTGCTTGGTGGCGCTATTGGAGATGCTCTTGGCTATACCATTGAGTTTATGACATTAAATGAAATTAAATCTAAATTCGGACGTAATGGTATAACAGATTTAGAAATTGATAGAACAGCAAAAAAAGCACTCATATCAGATGATACACAGATGACTTTATTTACTGCAGATGGAATAATATGGGCATATTTGCGTTGTAGTGAAAGAGGTATTGGTTCTTATGCAGGAAGTGGTACTTATCAATCTTATCTTCGTTGGTATTATACTCAAACAGGAAGAATGCCTACAGATAGTGATGAATTTTGGCTTGAACTACAACCTCATGAAGAAAAAGCAGGTATATTAAATTATAAGGAATTATTCTCTCAAAGGGCACCTGGGAATAGCTGCTTAACAGCACTTGAAAGTGGAAGAATGGGAACTATAGACGAGCCAATTAATAACAGTAAAGGTTGTGGAGGAGTTATGCGTGTTGCTCCTGTAGGTTTGTTTTTAAATAGAGAACCAGAATACTCATTTAGGGTAGCTGCTGAAATCGCTGCAATAACACATGGTCATCCTACCGGATACCTAGCAGCAGGAGCATTAGCTACAATTATTGCAGAACTTGTTAATGGCAAAGATATTATTGAAAGTACGATATCTGCAATGAATATTCTAAAAAAATATAAGGATTATGAAGAGACTCTATATGCTATAGAACAATCTATAAAGCTTGCAGAAAGTAATGAGAATGCCGAACAAGCAATTAAGAAATTAGGGGAAGGATGGGTTGCAGAGGAAGCTTTAGCTGTCGCTTTATATTGTGCATTAAAAAATACAGATATTAAGAAAGCCCTTATTATGTCTGTAAATCATGATGGTGATAGTGATTCAACAGGAGCAATTTGCGGTAATATACTTGGTGCAACTTATGGTATTAGCGCTTTGCCAAAAGAATGGATTGAAAATATCGAATTAAAAGATTTATTGATTATAATGTCCACTAAGCTATATGACTTGTCAGAACATGCATTTAATTAAAGATGAACAGTAGCCAAAGCCCTAAGATTTTGTGGAATGAAGGTTCCAATACTTGAAATCCAAAGTATAGAAGTAAAATCTCAATTCCCATGAAGAAAAAGACTATGAAGTTTATTATTAAGGGCACTCCTCGTTAAAGTGCCCTTTTCATGAACTTTACTTGATACACTCGTTTACTTCCTATTCTTCAATAATATATGCTTTTACAATTTCTCCATAATATGCAATATGACAATCTTTGTTTGCTCCTGGATTTGAACTATCAACATCTTCTGGATACATCTTATTTTTAATCTCTTCTGGCAAAGAATCTTTATCTTGAAATTGCTTATATATTACATCACACTCTAATGTTAACGGCAATTGTTTAATTCCCGGAACACTGATAATCTCACTTTGATTTAGATTGAGTTTTAAATCTTTTGCTTTATCAATATCTTTTCCTGTTCTGGAACCACAATAACTAATAATTTTCTTATCATAATCTCCAATGGGAATATTAACTGTAAATTCTCCATTTGTGTCCAGTTGAGTTCTCGTAAATCTGTTCTCTCTCACAAAGATTGTAAATATAGGCACACCCCATTCAATTCCGAACATTCCCCATGAAACCGACATCAAATTTACTTTGTCTTCAACTTTTGTAGTTATCAGTATACCTTCCTCAAGTGCCTTCATAATCAATTCAGAATAATCAAATACATTTATTTCTCTTTTCATATTATCTCCTTGTACGTCATATTTTTCTGCACAGGACCAATCCTTTAAGATATCACATCCAGCGCCGATTGAATTTTCATTATTAGTATTAATTGATATATTTTATAATATTCTACTCATTAATGTTTCTATATATTTTATATAATATACCATTTGATAGATCAATTGACAACCAATCATTTGTAAAGAAAAACAGATTATTTTCAAGTTTTTATATGAGATATATCATAAGAAAACAATATTTGGCATTATGGAGCATACGGATAGCGACATTAATATCTTCTTTAAAAAAAGCAAGCAAATAGACAAGAAGATTATATAAATAGGTGGGATTTTGTATTAAAGTATATAGCTTATATAAGGTAATATTAATATAAAATCTCACGTTCTTTGTGTTGATGCTCCTCGTATTTTCTTGGTCGTTATGTTTATGTGCTGTTATAAATCACCTTCTTTTGGGAAGAATCCTAATATTATGGAAAAATACGTAGTTATCCAAAAAAAGTGAGTGATTTTATTGAAATTAAGTCTTATTATACCTTGTTTTAATGAAGAAGGGTCTATAAAGCTTTTATATGAGGCGATTTGTCCAGTTTTAGATGTTTTAAGTAATTACTCAGCAGAACTCCTTTTTATTGATGATGGGAGTACAGATCATACTTTATCTTATATACAAAGATTTGCTATGATTGATCCTCGAGTCAAGTACCTATCCTTTTCTCGAAATTTTGGTAAAGAAGCAGCTATTTATGCTGGATTTATCTACGCTGCAGGAGATTATATTGGACTTTTAGATGCAGATTTGCAACATCCTCCAGAAGCCATCATTAATATGGTACATGCTTTAGAAGAAGGATATGATATTGCAGCAGCTCGAAGGATCGATCGAAGTGGAGAAAAAAGATTTTACAGTCATTGTGCAAGGCAATTTTATCGCCTTATCCACCATCTATTCCAGGTAGATATTGTAGATGGAGCACAAGACTTTCGCGTTTTGAAGAGAAAAGTAGTAAATGCTATATTAAATATGCCAGAGTACAATCGCTTCTCAAAGGGTATTTTTAGTTGGGTTGGGTTCAAAATCAAATGGTTTGATCATGAAAATGTCAATCGAGTTGCTGGTACTACAAAGTGGTCGTTTAAAAAATCCTTCTCTTATGCAATAGATGGAATTGTATCTTTTACTACAATGCCCTTAAAAATATCCTTTTTCTTTGGTGGGACTGCTTCGCTTTGTGGTTTTTTCTATGTTTTATACCTCTTTCTACGAACAATAATATATGGTGTAGATTTACCTGGATTTCCAACTATTGTATCCTTGATTCTTATTATGTGTGGAATCATATTAATATCTTTAGGAATTGTAGGAGAATATATCGGCAAAATCTACATGGAAGTTAAGGCAAGGCCCATATATATTGTAGATGAGTCTAATTTAGGAGTAAATAGCAATGAAAAAGATTTTAATGACTTGTACCAAAAGAATAAGTCAATTGCTCGATAGAGAGTTTTTTCGATTTTTAATAGTAGGTGGGGTCAATACTCTTTTAGGGTACAGCATGACCCTATTTTTATTTTACATTATTGGAATAAACTACAAACTTTCTCAAATTCTTAATTTTTTGATTTGTTTTCCAGTAGCTTATACATTACAAACTATGTTTGCTTTTCGAAGTCGATGGTCTTGGAAGAGGTTATTTTTATATCCCGTATCTTCATTACCTAATCTTATTGTACAATATATTACCCTAATTTTTTGTGTAGAAATTTTAGGCGTAGTAGAGTATATTGCGTATCTAATCTCATATATCTTACCTATACCCATTATGTTTTTTGTAGTAAAATTCTTTGTTGCGGCAAAGAGCAAGGATGAAAGGGAAAACACCCTAGACAATTCCTTTTTATCTTATTTAGGAATCTATACAATATTTTTTGTTATAGTCTTTTTAGCAGGTTTTCAGGAGTTTTTTGAGGAGGCAAAATCCTTTATATGGTATTTTGATGGAACTAAGCAACATTTTCCCTTTCTTTATGATTATGCAGAAACTCTTAAAACCGTTATTAGTGGGAAATCAGCTTTTCCCATGTGGAATTGGCAATTGGGATTTGGGGCTGATACGGTATTTTCATATAGTTATTATGTTTTAGGTGATTTGTTTAGCATACTAGCTAGTCTGTTTTTCCCTTTAAGCAAAATGGAGTTGGCTTATAGCATAATGATAGGAGCAAGATTATATTTTGTTGGATTTTCTTTACTTTATTACTGCAAGTACATGGGGCTAAGAGAAATCCCTAGTGTAATTGGGAGCTTAATGTATGCTTTTTGTGGTCATATCCTGTTTTGGGGTTTAAGACATCCTTTTTTTAGCAATAGCGCAATCATTTTTCCCTTCTTGGCTTTAGGTATTGAAGAAATTTTTAAAAGAAAAAAACCCATGCTGTTTATTCTTTGTGTAGCTTTTAGCGCTATCAATAATTATTACTTTCTTTACATGAATACTTTGGGGATTTTTGTGTATTCCATTATAAGATTTTTTTATTACGTAATAGAAAATAAAGGGTCAAATTTTATTAAAGCCTTCTTAAAGGTAACTTATTATTATCTTATAGGTTTATCTATAGGAGCTGTAGTATTTTTGCCTTCAGCATATGGCTTTTTAAATACAGCTAGAGTACCTAGCATAGAGTTAAAATCATTTTTTGAAATAAGAGATTATATAAATATGTTTGCTCGATTTGTCATAAACGACAAAATACCACGAATTAGCCTGCCATTAATCGCCTTTCCATGTACACTAATGTTTTTGCGTTTTCAAGGTAGGTTCAGCAAGTCTTTTAAGGTAATGTTTTTTATTATGACCATCTTCGTGTGTCTACCTATTATGCATTATGCATTCAATGCCATGAGTGCACAAAACGATCGATGGGTATATATTTATATTTTTCTGTTGAGTTTTAATGTATCTTATGTGTTGAATCATATTGACGGATATGAACAATGGAAGTTTTTTATTGTTTTTTTTTCTGTTTTAGGAATTCTATTTTACGATGCAAAGGTAGTCAATCTTACTTTAATTATCTTAGGAGTGATATGCTTATGTAAAGATTTATGTCTAAGACATCCTATAGAAAATTCCCATGCAAATTATTTTCAGATAGGTATTCTTATTTTAGTAACATTAAATCTTATCGTCAATGTAGATACTTATGCTAAGGAAAGCAATTTAGGAAAGGAGTTTAAAGAATTTGGATCTGTTCTATCAGAATATGAAGACGATCAAACGGCCATAGTTAATAGTTTGAGAGATGTAGATCTTTATCGAACAGATTACGATGATAAGACAGATAATAAAGGCCTTGTTAATAATTTTAATGGAACCCATATCTATAATTCTATTGTAAATAAGAACCTCATTGCTTTTTATGATGATCACAATCTAAGAACGAAACCACATAATTCTGCATATATGGGCTTAGATAATATAACAGGATTAACTAGTTTACTAAATGTAAAGTACTATGTTGCAAAAGAAAAAGATAAACATGCTATCCCTTACGGCTTTAAAGAGAAAGTAAATGAAAAGGGAGTAGTTCTATATGAAAATCAATATGTGTTACCTATTGGTTTTATTTATGATGAATATATCTTACATGATAGCCTCCAGGAAAAATCTACAGTGGATAAAGTATATCAAATGATGAATGCTGCAATCGTCGAAGAAGATATCCTCAATATACCTAAAAAGAAATACCAGGAGTGGGGAGAAGTACTTGATTTTAAGGTCATTAGACAAGAAGGCGTAAAAATTAATGACAATAAGATAGAGGTTTTAAAGAAAAATGGAAGCATCACTTTACAAGTGAATGTGGCAATCGGAAAAGAAACTTTCTTAGAAATTAGTAGAATTTACTACGAGAAGGACAATAAGGATTTTAAACTAACTGTAGAAACAGACAAGATAAAAAAATCTAAAGAAACTCGCTCTATGAACAATACTTATTATATAGATAATCGCAACTATCTGTATAATCTAGGTGTAAGCCAGGAAGACACGACAGATATTACAATAAGCTTCAATCAAAAGGGCAGTTATAAATACGAAGATTTAGAGATAATCGGTGTAAGTATGAATAAATATAAAAAGTGTATAAAAAACTTAAATAAGAATACCTTGCAAGAAATTAAACTAAGCACGAACAAAATACAAGGCAAAATCCAAGCCTCTAACAAATCCATATTGTTTCTTTCTATTCCATATACAAAAGGCTGGCAAGCCTATATAGACGGAAAAAAAGTCGAGACATTTCCTGTAAATACAGCTTTTACGGGAGTTGTAATAGATAAAGGACAGCATGAAGTTTATTTAAAATACACTACTCCGCTTTTGCACCTAGGTGCACTTATTAGTATAATTGGAATTTTGATTCTTTTAATTGGTGGGGTAGTTCGCAAACATTCATTAAAAGGCATATCGCATATCGAGACGTTAACTGTATATATTGGACATCTAATAATTGACAATAATAAGTAGGCCATTGGAAAATTAAAATATTATTTAGAGAAATTTTCAGAGGGTGTGCAAGATATGTTTGGTTTTTCTAAATAGCAAAAGATCAAACTACTACATTTTATATTTGAAGAGAATATTTTTATATGTTATAATGAACCAGTAAAAGATTAAACATTTGAGAAATATAAGGGAGCGAACTTGATGTCCGCATTTGTTTTTAACTAAACCAACTAAATAGTTGTATCTTAAAAAGTGTTTAAACCTATACTGTCTAGGTTTATTTGTTGTTGACTTTTTAAGGGAAAGTTAGAAACATGGATATCATTAAACCGCACAATATATTAGAGTTCTTTTATATCAAATGTAAATTTTTATATACCTTATATTATGGCTATATTTTTGAGTTTCAATATTTTAATATGATTTTTAGCATATTACTTATTGGAATATAATATTGGGTATTATTTGATGTATAATATAAACGGTAAAGGTTATGGTGACTTCTTGTTACTATGACCTTTTTTGTATTTATTCATGATTCTTTTTAACTTTCAATATTAGTATAGATATAATTCGTATTTTAGTCTTTATAAGCTATGCAATGAAATTTAAAATGATGAATATGGAGAACAACAAACAATGCTTAATTATTTAGATGAAGTAAACAAGAATGTAAGTATAGAAGAAGGTAAGAAAACCATAGAGAACATATTAATAACAATATACTTTAAAGAAGGAATTTCCACCAAAGAATTAGCAAGAAATAGTCTCTTGCCTATTCCTGTAGTTGCAGCTATAAAAAAAGAACTTATTAAAAAAGGATTAGTTATTCAAGACCGAGGAATAAGACTTACAATAAAAGGTAGACATTTTGTAGAGGAACAATTAGGATTCAAAAAAATAAATAGTGATTTATATATGAAACTATTAATGGAACCTTGGAAGGAACATAGAGAAATTATTGAAATAAAAGAAGAATTATGGGATTTTTTTGACAATCGTCCTCAAGTAGATGTCGCTATAGATCAGTCAAAGTCGAGTATAGATACATCTTTAAAAAGAGCAATATTGTGTCTTAAAGATTATTACTTGGTAGGAAAGAGAATTTTATGTTTAGGAGATGATGATTTAGTAAGTGTAGCTTTAGGTTTTCTGCTAAAAAAACTTTTTAATAACACTATTAATTATACTACTAAAATTACTGTAATGGATATTGATGAAAGAATTATAGACTATATAAGTGATATAGCTATAAAAGAGGATCTTCCAATTAAGTGTGAGTATGTAGATTTAAAAATGCCATTGGCGGATAATTTTAAAAATCAATTTGATTGTTTTTTTACAGATCCACCTTATACTCTTGAAGGAATGAATCTGTTTCTTTCGAGAGGGATAGAAGCCTTAAGAGACGATAGTGGACTTGCTATTTATTTTTCTTATGCTCATAAGTCTCCAGATTTTCAATTAACCATGCAAAAGTGTTTTTTTAGAATGGGACTTATAGCTTCAGAAGTAATGGCTAGGTTTAATACCTATGAAGGTGCTAGCATAATTGGGAATACAGGACAAATGATTGTTCTTAAGACTACTAATATAACTAAAGCTTTAATAAAATCCCATTATAAAGGAGTTCTCTATACTGGAGAATTGAAGGAAACTATACGCTTTTATAGATGTAAGCAATGTGATGAAGTTATAAAGGTAGGGCGTTTCGAAAAGTTAAATACTATAGAAACATTAAAGTTAAATGGTTGCTATAAATGTAATAGTCAAGTATTTGAATTAGTTCAAAGAAAAAATATGAAATAATTAAATTTAGAATAAGCAGTGAAAAGGAAAGTGCATAAGGGGAATGAGTATGAATTCTGAAATTATTATATATCAAACAGAGGGTGGTTTGACTAAAATAGAAGCTACTTTTGACGACCATACAGTTTGATTATCAATTGACCAAATGGCAGAATTATTTCAACGTGGTAGAAGCGTAATTGGAAAACATATAAGAAATGTTTTTAAAGAGGCGACATTAAAAGAATTCAGTGTGGGCAAAACTTGCCTGCACTGCTTCTAATTGTATGAGACGCACATTACCAATTTAATAAATTTACAGCAACGACATATAGGGAGCGTTATTTTTATCTCCTAAAATTTGGAGTAAGAGGTCACCGTCAGACTGGGTCAAGTTCAAGAATTATTATAAAAAATATAATTTATCATGTAATATATGATAATATCATAATTCTTTAGGGTAAAAAAGCAATAGGCACTGTAAAGTCACCGCCAAGGGAGGGATATATTAAAACAACTAATTAATAAACTAACAGATTTTCAAGTTGAGCCATGGAATACTTTAGGAAGCCGGTGTTATATATGAGCAAATTCAGTATAGAACAAGAAATAAAACTTCTGCCAATTCATGAATATGCCTTTTTAAAGCCAGAAGAAGTCATTTTTTCTGAAGAGGTTAGAGAGATATGTGAAGGTAATTCATGTGGAATGTACGGTACCTCTTGGGCATGTCCTCCTGCTGTAGGGAGCTTAGAAGAATGCCAAAAGCAATGCCTAGAATACGAAGATACCTTTATTTTTACTACAGCAACTCAGATAAAAAATAGCTATGATGTTCAGGGATGGTTAGAGGCGAGAATACAACATGAAAAACTAACAGATAAGGTGGGTGAGGTCTTTCGAAAATATACTAAAAGTCCTCTAATTTTGTCTACAGAAGGCTGCAATGTTTGTAAGAACTGCACCTATCCTAATGAACCCTGCCATTTTCCAAAAAAAATGTATCCTGCTACAGAAGGTTATGGCATACTTGTAATGAGGCAGGCACAGCTATGCAATATGAGATATAACAATGGTGCCAATACGGTTACATATTTTAGTATGATATTTTTTAATTGAATTTGGCTTATCAGTTCGTAACTGAAAATAATGCGTCACAAGATTAAAATATATTGAAAGAAGTGAAGTGAATGAAAGTTAATAAGTTGAATTTCAGATTATCTATAAAGGCTTGTAATTTAAATAGGATATTTTATCTAATGGCTTCGTTAATCATCTTAATTCCAACATTTATAGTTCTTATTACTGACGTTCCCTTAGCGTGGAGCTAAATTGGACAGGAAAGGTTTTGCCTGCGATTACTATGAAGAAATCATTATAATAGAATATATATTACTATATTTAATATGTATAAGAAAAATATATTTTGGAATGTAGGGGCGACCTGTGGTGCCAGTATAACAAACCAACATTATCTTCGGCGCATTAGTCGTTAGTCTTTAGTCACTAGTATTAGAGGTATTCCTTTTGGGTCAAGATCCTTCGCTTTCGCTCAAGATGACTTAAGTAGGAGCTATGTCAAAAGTAGATTTTTAATAATACATAAAAAAAGTGCCCTTTGGCACTTTAGCCATCAGCGGCCAGTCTTCAGCCATCAGTTCTAGGGTCAAGTCTTACAGGTCAAAGATTCAATTACCAATTACATATAAAGAGGGCTTAAATAATATCTAAGTCCAAAAGTAGGACTTTCCTAATATATGAAAATGCGCGGTCAAAGACCGCCTCAACATTATCACGAATAGTGCAACAAATAATATTTTAAAATTTTAATATCATAACTTATTATAAATATTGTTGACAAGTATAAAAATATTACATATAATTATTTGTGAACATTTTATTAATCGCACTTAAAAACTTCGACTATAGAAGGAATAAAATATCAAAAGAAGTTAACGTACTACAATAGGGAAGTCAAATTTATAGTGACTTCTACAATAACAATTTACATAACATTTTCCTATGGAACCCTTGTACGGCCATGTTAAAGTAGTAATAGCTAATAAGATTGCTCAAGATTTACATAATACATATAAACTAAAATTATTTAAAATAAGAGGAGGATATCAACGAATGATTATTATTGGTGAAAAAATCAACGGATCCATCCCATCCGTAGCAAAAGCAATTGCAGAAAAGGATGCAGACTTTATTCGCAATTTAGCAAAAGCACAAACAGAAGCAGGTGCAACTTATATAGATGTTTGTGCATCTGTAGAAGATAGCAT
>NZ_QNRX01000027.1 GCF_003317055.1 Alkalibaculum bacchi | reverse complement strand
AGAACATCAAGTATTGTTCTTAAAAAATCATCATCTCACCGCAGCATAATTTCAAACATCACTTTTTATAGTTAACTTTTCCATTGTTCGTGTTTCGATAATGGTTTGTTTGCTATACTAAAAAACCGATAATAATATTTCTTAAAAAAATTATTGACAAGACTTAGCTGGTCTTACTACCTTACCACCTTACTACCTTACTACCTTACCACCTTTATTCATACTGCCAAGATCAATTTTAGCACAATTAATAAAATTAGCCCTGGAATCCCGAAGATACCTATTACTAGAGCATTCCATGGATTTACTCCTATATCGAAGTTAAACATATTTAAGAGCAAGAGCAATAATCCACCTATTATACTATTGATAAAGACTGACACAACGAAGCGTACTGGTATTTTGAATGCCTTAAATAATGTGCTCCCAAAAAAATATAAGATTAACAATCCAATAGAATAAGCTAAAATTGCATCTGTTTCTAATCCTAAGCCCATTTTTAATATCACCATCCTTTGTCCTAATATATAGGTATTTCAGTATGGTAATATTTATTCGCTTTTTATAATTCGGCTTTAATATTTTCTTTTTTAGCTTTCTTTAATAGGTAATTATAAAAATATTGATTGGCGAGAATTTTATGTGCGGCATAGTCTACTAAGTCTGGGTCTGTTACATTAGTGAAAAAGTTTTTTGACTGTTCTAATTCGAGTTTGGCTTTCTGAATCAATCCGACAAAGTATTCATTTTGATTTTTTGTTTGTATTCTTTCTCTTTCTGCTTGTCTTTTGTGTTTAAATTCTTGAATTTCTACTTTAATAGTCTGTACATATTGATTTATAATTTTTTTATCAATTATAATCCTTTTACTCTTTTCTACTTTATCCAATCATAAACCCTCCAAATCCACTTATTATACTATTGATAATTGCATCTGTTTCTAATTCTAAGCCCATTTTTAATATCACCATCCTTGTCCTATTATATAAGTATTTCAGTATGGTAATATTTATTCGCTTTTTATAATTCAGCTTTAATATTTTCTTTTTTGGCCTTCTTTAATAGATAATTATAAAAATATTGATTGGCGAGAATCTTATGTGCGGCATAGTCTACTAAGTCTGGGTCGGTTACATTAGCGAAAAAGTTTTTTGACTGTTCTAATTCAAGTTTAGTCTTTTCAATCAAGCTGACGAAGTGTTCATTTTGATTTTTTGTTTTTATTCTTTCTTTTTCTGCTTGCCTTTTGTGTTTAAATGCTTGGATCTTTATTTTAATGATCTGTACATATTGATTAATCATTTTTTTATCGATTATCGTCTTTTTGTTTTTTTCTACTTTATCCAATCATAAACCCTCCAAAAATTCTTTGGTAGTATTATTGACCTGGTTATATACTTTTTATTCATGGATAAATGCAGGTGGTCAGGTGGTCAGCAAATATGCGACTTACGTCGCAATGAACGGTGAACATAGAACAATGAACAGTTAACAATAAAAAGCTAAGTAAATCGTCGCATATTTATACTGTTCAATGTTCAGTGTTCATTGAAGGTTTTGCATTTTATTCTAATAATAGTTCATTATATAGTTTATGCTCTTATAATTAGTTTGCAAGGATCCTTCGCTTCACTTCAGGATGACCTAAGCGTGCTTCGCACACAATTAAGAATTAATAATTTAGAATGATTGTTTGGAATGGTTCTAGGGTCTTTCTTTATGTTGGGGCACATGTTGACTCTAGCTACTACTGTTGTCATCCTGAAGGCTTTAGCCGAAGGATCTTGCTTTTCTCCATCTCGCCTATAGGCGAGTCTTCCACTTTCCGCATTCAGCTTTCCGCTAATACTATGTATTTGTCATCGAATCTGAATCTTCAGAGTAATATTGATGAGTTGTCTGATCGTTTATTACTATAGAGCATGCATTTTCTGAACTACATAATTGATTTACGTACTGTATTGCCTTCTCTTTATTATCAAACGTTTTTATCACTTCATTTGAACTGCTATCTAAGAGTCCCCATTTTTTATCGGCTTCACCTGTCATTATAATATAGTATTTTGTCATAATCCTATACACCTCCATAGTGTTTAAAATATAATTATTATATGCAAGAGTGTATGAGAAGTGTGACAGTTTTTGTAAGGTGATTAACATTAAGGTGGTACGTCGTAGGTTACGGACTTGTAGCTCCTTCTAGTCGCTATAATCCTCGCCAACCTTGACAGGGGGTAATACCAATGGATTTGTCTTACCCTTCGGGCAAGACAAATCCGGTATTACTCCCAGGTGGTAAGCAAAGGCATTTCTTGGGTCGGTCTTTGGGGGTTAAGATCCTTCGCTTCGCTCAGGATGACGACAAGAAAGTGCCTGTGGCACTTTAGTCGCTAGTCATTAGTCCCTAGTATTAGGGTATTCCTTTTGGATCAAAATCTGATGTCAAAAGTAGGAGTTTTTTATAACACAAAAAAGGACTCCATTGGAGCCCTTAAGATAATTTTTTACACTTTACGTTTTTAACTCTATACTCTAACAATCCAATCAAATGTATCTTTTTCTTTTCCGTTTTGGATTTCAGTGATTGTATCGTATAGTTTTTGAGATATTTTTCCGATTTCTTGATTGTTAATTTGTATATCATTACCTTTCCAACCTAGTATGCCGATTGGAGAAATGACAGCTGCTGTTCCTGTCGCAAATGCTTCTTCAAGCTTTCCTTCTTGATGCCATCTCATAACATCATCAATGGTAAATGGCTCTTCTATTACTTCTATTCCCCAGCTCTTTAATAACTCTATTGAGGTATCTCTAGTGATTCCGCCTAATATGCTTCCCTGTAATGGAGCTGTATGGACTTTGCCGTCTACTTTAAAGAAAGCGTTACTTGTTCCAACTTCCTCAATATATTTTCTCTCGATACCATCTAACCACAATACTTGGGAGTAACCTTTTTTATGAGCTTCTACTTGTGCTTTAAGGCTAGCTGCATAATTTGCACCAGTTTTAGCATATCCAGTGCCACCTGGTACTGCTCTTACGTATTCGTCTTCTACATAGATTTTTGTAGGATTTAATCCTTCTTTATAGTAAGAGCCTACAGGGCTTAAGATAATCATCAACATATATGTTGATGATGGTTTTACACCGATAAACGGATCTGTAGCGATAACAAATGGTCTAATGTATAATGAAGTTCCTGGACTTGTTGGAATCCAATCTTCGTCTATTTTTACTACTGCCTTTATTGCTTCTAAGAAAAGATCTTCATCTATAGCAGGAATACAAAGTCTATCATTAGACTGATTCATTCTCCTTATATTATCTTTTGGTCTAAATAGTTGAATGGTACCATCTTCTGCTTTGTATGCTTTTAACCCTTCAAATGTCTCTTGTCCGTAATGGAATACCATGGTTGATGGATCTAAAGTCAAGGGTCCGTAGGGCACAATGCGAGGGTCATACCAACCTTGCCCTTCTTTATAATCCATAACAAACATATGGTCTGTAAATTCATGACCAAAAACCAAACTACTCTCATCAGGTTTTACTTTTGGTGAATTTGTCCTTGTTACTGTAATTTCCACGATCCTCATCTCCTGATTAAATATTATCTTATTATATCGTAATTTCCTAAATACGGCAATAAGGAACTACGCTTAGCGGAAAGCGGAACTTCTTGAGGTAGTAAGCAAAAACTTTCTTGGGTATTCCTTTCGGGTCTTAGATCCTTCGTAGGCTTTGCGCACAATTGAGAATTTACAATTTAGAATTGAGAGTTAAAACCCTTCAAGTATATAGCTTATTTTTTATTAGGTAGTAAGTAGAGATCCTTCGCTAGCGCTCAGGATGACTTAAGCAGGAGCTTGGTCTTTACCTCGCCCGAAGGCGAGTTTTGTTTTTCCTGACCACCTTTTTTAGCTTTCAGCTAAAAAGTAAGCACATTTGAGTCCATCTAGCGCTGCACTCATAATGCCTCCAGCGTAGCCAGCGCCTTCGCCTATTGGGTAGAGACCTTTGATGTTTAGCGATTCTCTTGTTGTTTTGTCTCTTAAAATTCTTAGAGGTGATGAGGTTCTGGTTTCCACTCCTGTTAGTATGGCATCGTAGGTACTAAAGCCTTTTAGCTTTTGATTAAAGTGTGGCAGTGCATGCCTAATAGAGCTTGACACATAGTGGGGTAAAGCTAATGCTACATTAGAAAGCGTTATACCTGGTGTATAAGTAGGTTTTACATCTCCAATGGCTACAGACTCTTTATCCTCTAAAAAATCTCCTACTAGTTGAATTGGTGCATTATAGTTTTTTCCACCTAGCTCAAAAGCAAGTCTTTCGTATTTTCTTTGGAATTCTATGCCCTTTATAGGGTCGTGATGAAAATCAGCAGGGCTAATATTGACTACAATAGCACTATTGGCATTTTCTTCGCCACGAGAATAATAACTCATTCCATTAGTAACTACCCCTCCATCCTCTGAAGAAGAAGCTATTACTAAACCTCCTGGACACATACAAAAACTATAGACACCTCTACCTGTTTCCTCATCTCGATAAGTAAGTTGATAATCTGCAGCTTTTAAATAAGAACTTTGCCAATGCTCTCCATATTGTGCTTTATTAATTAAGCTCTGTGGATGTTCTATCCTTAGACCAATAGCAAAGCCTTTTGCTTCAAGATTTGCCTTCTTCTTCCCAATGAGTTCATAAGTGTCTCTTGCACTATGCCCTATTGCTAAAATAAGATGCTCTGTTTCGTAACGATCTTTGTTATTGACTTCTACTCCGACTATCCTTTGTCCTTCTACAATAATGTCTGTCATACAGGAGTTAAATAAAACTTGTCCTCCTAATGAAATAATCTCTTGACGAATGTTTTTAATTACATTCCTGAGTATATCTGTGCCTACATGAGGTTTATGAAGATATAGGATTTCTTCTGGAGCACCATGGTTTACAAAGCATTGAAGAATTTCTCTATTTAAAGGGTCTTTTACCCTAGTGGTCAATTTTCCATCAGAAAAGCTGCCTGCCCCTCCCTCACCAAATTGCACATTACTATTGGATTGAAGATGTCCATTATTCCAAAACGAGTCAATATCCTCTTTTCTGCTGGTTACATCTTGCCCTCTCTCTAAAACAATAGGATTTGCGCCCAACTGGGCTAGTTTTAAAGCTGCAAATATTCCCGCTGGACCAAATCCCACTATTACTGGTGGTTTATGAAATGTATTTTTATCTATCTTGTGGATTAATGGAGGTATGGTTTTTTCATCGTTTTTACTTATCTGCCATTTAGACTTTATTTTAGTCAAGTCCTTAGGATAATTAAGCTCAATCGTATATATAAAAGATAATTCCCCTTGTCGGCTCTTGCGAGCGTCAATGGATTTGCTGAGGATTTTAAAATTGGATATATTATCACGTTTAAGCCCAAGTTTATTTGAGACGTATTGTAAAATATCGTCCGTCATTTCTTGAATTGGAATTTTGATATTTGATATTTTGTAATTCATGAAATACTCCTTTGTTTTAAGGTGGTCGGGTGGTCGGATGGTCAGGTGGTCAGCAAAAACTTTTTTGGTATTCCTTTTGGGTCTTAGATTCTTCGCTGTGCTCAAGAATGACTAGTCAGGAGCTTGGGCTGGCTTCGCTGGTCAAGATCCTTCGCTACGCTCCAGGATGACAAAGCAGGTGCTTGGGTCTTTACCTCGCCCGAAGGCGAGAAATGCTTTTGCTGACCACCCGACCACCTTGACCACCTGACCACCTTATTCTACTGTTTCTTCACCCTCGGTCACTCTTTTCACCGCAGTAATCATCATATTACTTGGTGTGATGGCCTTTATGGTAATTCTTTCGAGGGGTTCCATTTGAATTTTAACTGTGTTTTCCCCTTCTAGTATTTCTTTTAGATCAATATAAAGTGCAATGTTTTCTATATTTAGCTTTTCTACATCTGTGCTTTTACCCTCTAATCTTATACTAATATTTACTTCTTTAGGCTGAACGATGTCCATGTCTTCTGGCTGATTGATTACTTTTAGAGTCTTGATTTGATAGTCTTTAATTACTTTTTCTTCTACTGTAATATTTACTTTTACTTCCGTAGTTCCATTACCGACAGTGTCCGTACCTTCCGGTAATTGAAGTTTTACTACTCTTTCAACACTTGATTGAATTCCTTCTATATTAATTTCTTCTGTAAGAACCTTCTCAATATTTCCTAATCGATCATCTTTTGCCCCTAGTACTATTTCCTTAGGATTTACAGTAATGTTTGTAATTATGTAATCTTCACTAGGTGTTCCTTTAAGATTTGGCTCTATTTTTACCTTTTTTGTTTTACCAATCTGAACATCTACATTACAACGAGAGGTACTTATATTTACTCCCTCTATTACCTTCCCATTAGAGTCTACTGCTTGTATTTGAACACTTTCATTTATATTACTGCCCGCTCCTTCTACATTTATGATACCTACTACTTTTGATACTTTTTTAAGCATTTCCTCTGGTCCATAGAGAGCCACACTTCTAGGTGATGCGGAATACCCCATGACAACTAAGTCTCTTTGTGGATTTCCCTCAATATTAATTTCCACTTCTTGTCGTTTTTCTCCTAATTGGTCTACTTTTAATTCGATTTTTTCAGGATATATGTTTTTTAATTGAACCACATCAGGTAAGCCCTGAATAGTTGCTTCTAAATTGTATTCTCCCTTTTCATCAATATTTGTCACATCAATTGATGCTTCAATATCTTTTCGAAGATTATACAAGCTGCTGGTGCGACCATATACGCTAATGTCCACAGTATATTCTTGATCTGCTGATAATACCAAACCTTTTTCTTCTAAGCTATTTCTATTTTCTATGCGAACGGGTATATTGCTAAATTTTTGAGTTACATTGGGATCTACTTCGCCCATTACATAAAACCATAGCACAATGGCAATTCCTAGGGATATTATAATGGCTATTTTAGGTTCACTCTTGTTCATCATTATTCCCCCAAAATTTAAATTTCTTTGGCGATTCTTCCTTAGGATTAAACTCTTCTTTTAAGAATTCTTTCATGCTCTTAATATCTAAGTAACGGTATAATCTACCTTTGCTGGCATAGGAAATTACGCCAGATTCTTCAGAGACAACTAGCACAATGGCATCTGAATTTTCAGACATGCCTAATGCTGCTCGATGTCTTGTTCCGAGAGTTCTATTTACGTTTTTATTTTCGGTTAAAGGCAACAAACAAGAAGCTGCCTTTAATTTGTTTTCACTCATTCGTATTACTACGGCTCCATCGTGAAGAGGAGTATTAGGCGTAAAAATATTTTGGATTAACTCACTTGAGACGATCGAATCTAATCTGGTTCCTGTCATGATAATATCGTCTATACCTGTCTCTTTCTCTAAGATGATTAGGGCCCCTGTTTTCGTATTTGACATTTCCCCAATAGCTTCAATAATCTCCCCTATAGTTCTTTCTGTCTCTTTGTTGTCTACAGTAAACCTACTTTTCCAGAAGCTAGTTCGTCCAATCTGCTCCAAAGCCCTTCTAAGTTCTGGTTGAAACACAATAATAATGGCAATAAATCCTACAGTCATAATACTTCTAAGCAAAAAATTTACAGTATAGAGTTCAAACCAATCGCTCATTTGAGTTGCAACTAATAAAAAAAGAATACCCTTTGCAACTTGTGCAGCTTGAGTAAACTGAATCCAACGTATAATTTTATACGCGACAAAAGCTACTATTATGATATCAATAAGGCTTGATGGTCTTATTAGTATTAAGAGATTATCAAAAATATTAGAGATCTGAGACATTTAAATACCTACCTTTACTACAACATAGTAAATATTATACACCATTTTACTTGTAAGAACATGGGTATTAACATAATGTTATATTTTTTTTACGAAATTGTCGCATAAACAACAAAACCACCCATTTTTAATAATGGGTGGTTTTGTTGTTTAGGTGGTAAGCTTTAAGGTGGTAAGGTGGTAAGTAAAGGCACAACTCGCCAGGGGCGAGATTATGTTTGGTCGGGCTTTGGAGTCAAGATCCTTCGCTACGCTCAGGATGACGGGGCCTGCGGCCAGCGATCAGCTGCCACGGCTTGGGTATTCCACTGAGGTCAAAACCATTGCTCGCCCAAAGGCGAGCAATGGTTTTGCTGACCACCTTACCACCTTACCACCTTACCACCTTATTTAAGCGTAATAAGCAATTCCCCAGACTGAACACTTTGACCTGCTGCGATGAGAATATCATCTACTACCCCAGCTGTTGTCGTTACTACTTCTGTTTCCATTTTCATGGCTTCGATAATAGCTAGTGGTTGATTTACTTCTACTTTATCTCCTATTTTAACCAATACATCTACTACAGTACCAGGTATGCTTGAACCGATTTGTTGCGGATTTCCTTTTTCTGCCATTTGGGTGATTTTCTTGTGGATGACACTTAAGGATTTTTTGTCTTCGATAAAGATATCTCTTCTAAAGCCATCTACTTCAAATACTACCGGTCTTCTGCCCATCTCGTCTGTTTTACCTACTGATACTAATTTTACCATATAGCTTTTTCCAGTATCCACTTCGATCTGAGCAGCTTCTCCTTCTTTCAAACCATAGAAGAACACATGACTTTCCATTCTCATGTACTCATCGTATTGTGCAAAATATTCTACATATTCTTTAAATACCTTTGGATAAAGGGCAACAGATATAGCATCTTTATCATCTAGTTCTAATTTATAAGTGTCTTTGTATTGCTTCTTAATCTCTTCAAAATCTACGTCTTCTAATAATGTCCCTGGTCTTACAGTGATTGGTTCTTCTCCCTTTAATACTAATTTTTGTAGTTCAGGATCAAAACCGCCTTCTGGTTGACCAATCATGCCTCTATAGAAGTCCATTACAGAATCAGGGAAAGATAAGTTTTTGCCCTTCTCCAGTATATTTTCTTTGTCAAGATCATTTTGTACCATAAATATTGCCATATCGCCAACAACCTTAGAGGACGGTGTTACTTTTACAATATCGCCAAACAATTCATTGGCTTCAAGATACTTTTCTTTAACATCTGTAAATTTATGACCTAAACCAAAGCTTTCTACTTGTGCTTTTAGATTAGAATATTGGCCACCAGGAATTTCGTATTTGTAAATCTCTACGCTACCTGATTTTAAGCCAGATTCAAATTCCGAATACACTTCTCTAACAGAAGTCCAGTAGTCAGATAATTGTTGTAAAGCAGAAATATCCATACCAGTATCTCTTGGCGTATTTTCTAATGCTGCTACCACAGAGTTTAAGGCTGGTTGACTTGTCAAACCGCTCACACCATTTAAAGCAGTGTCTACAATATCTACCCCTGCTAATGATGCCATTATTACTGTAGCCACACCATTTCCTGTAGTGTCGTGAGTATGAAGTCTAACTGGAATATTCACTTCTTCTTTTAATGTTGAAATGAGCTTGTATGCAGCTGCTGGTTTTAACAAGGCTGACATATCTTTGATGGCTAGGATATGAGCTCCTGTCTCTTCAATCTCTTTTGCCATCTTTACATAGTAATCTAAATTGTATTTCGTTTTTTTCTCATCTAGAATATCACCTGTATAACACATTGCTACTTCAGCTATTTTATCTTGCTTTAAAACTTCTTCAATTGGCACCTTCATAGCTTCCATCCAGTTTAAGGAATCAAAAATTCTAAATACGTCGATGCCAGAGTTTGCAGATTGTTTGATAAATGATTTTAACACATTATCAGGATAATTTTTATACCCTACTGCATTGGCTCCTCTAAAAAGCATTTGCAACATTATGTTTGGAATTCTCTCTCTGATTTCCTCTAGTCTCTTCCATGGAGATTCTCTTAAATAGCGATAGCAAACATCAAAAGTTGCTCCTCCCCACATTTCTATAGAGAATAAATCTTTTGCTAAAACAGATGTAGCACGGGCAATTTTAATCATATCTCTACTTCTTACTCGAGTAGCTAATAAAGATTGATGAGCGTCTCTCATAGTCGTATCACAAATAAGTAGTTTGTCTTGAGATTTGATGTAGTCTACAATACCTTGTGGTCCTTTTTCATCTAAAATCTGTTTTGTTCCGTATAACATTTCAGTATGGTCCACTTTTGGTACAATAGGTAGATCGAAATCTGCTTTGTTTCCTGTTGTCTCGTTTACGACCTTTTCCCCTAAGAAGTTTAACAATCTTTTTTCTTCACTGCCTCTAAATCTCAATTTAAATAATTCGGGATTTTGGTCGATGAAGTTTGTATCACAGTCTCCATTAATAAATGTTGGATGTTCTAATACATTTATTAAGAAGTCTTTATTGGTTTTTACTCCTTCGATTTCAATTTCCTTTAGTCCGCGAACAGCTTTTGTTCTCGCTTTTTCAAAATCTTTTGCAAAGGCAGTCATTTTTACCAATAGAGAATCATAATAAGGTGAGATATATGCGCCAGTAAATCCATTTCCTGAATCTAATCGCAAACCATAGCCACCACCTGTACGGTAGACCTCTAATTTACCTGTGTCTGGCATAAAATTGTTTTGTGGATCTTCTGTAGTTATTCTACACTGGATAGCTGCACCACTGACCTGTACATCATCTTGGCTGGTAATGCCAATTTCGTTAGAATCTAATCGCAGCCCTTGAGCAATTAAAATTTGCGTTTGAACGATATCAATATCTGTAACCATTTCTGTAACAGTATGCTCAACTTGAATTCTAGGGTTCATTTCAATAAAGAAATGATCGCCATTTCTATCTACTAAAAATTCTACTGTACCTGCATTTCTATAGTTTACAGATCGAGCAATTTTTAAAGCATCCTCACAAATGGCTTGCCTTTGTTCTTCTGTAATACTTAAAGAAGGTGTAAATTCAATAATTTTTTGGTGTCTTCTTTGAATAGAGCAGTCCCTTTCAAATAAGTGTACTGCATTTCCGTAATTATCGCCTAATATTTGAACTTCTATATGTTTTGGCTGTTGAAGGTATTTTTCAATAAATATATCTCCATTGCCGAAGGCCTTGAGAGCTTCATTTTGAGCGGATTTGAAATCTTTAAGTAAGCTTTCTTCGCTCTCAACGATTCTCATTCCACGTCCACCACCACCAGCGGCTGCTTTTAACATAACAGGATAGCCTGCAATTTTAGCAAATTCTAGAGCATCTTTATCAGAAGTGATTGGCTTTTCTACGCCAGGAATCGTTGGAACGCCTACTTTATGAGCCACGATTTTTGATTGGATCTTATCTCCTAATTGCTCCATCATTTGATAAGTAGGTCCAATAAATGTAATGCCTTCTTTTTCACATTTGCGAGCAAATACTGGATTTTCTGCTAAAAACCCATAACCAGGATGAATAGCATCTACATTTTTCTTTTTAGCAAGAGAGATGATTTTATCCATATTAAGATAAGCATCTACTGGCCCTCTGTGATCTTCTATTAAATACGCCTCATCAGCTTTTCTTCTAAACAAAGATAGCTTATCTTCTTCTGCGTATATAGCAACAGTTGTTATACCAAGCTCCTTACAAGCTCGTATAATACGAATAGCGATTTCTCCTCTATTGGCAATAAGAACCTTATTAAACCTTTTCATACAAGACCTCCTTTTAGTTATGGAAAAATTTATTATTCTTTTCATTGTATCAAAAAATCATTATGATTAAAAGAATTTTCTGAAAATATACATGTATTTTAAATGATAATATGTTTTAACCATAGTTGAATGATTGTTAAGTAGTTATCGAGCAATGGTTCATTAGCAGAAGGTGGAAAGTCGAAAGTGGAAAAATTCTGGTCGGAAGCTTGGAAAAAGGCTGGTGGTCAGGTGGTCAGCAAAAACTTTTTGGGTCGGGCTCTCTAGTCTAAGATTCTTCGCTTCGCTCCAGAATGACAGGGATTCCGTCTCACAAGTCCTTTACTCGCCCGAAGGCGAGTTATGCCTTTGCTTACCACCTTACCACCTTACCACCTTACCACCTTACCACCTTAATTACCTTTCCTCCCTAAAATACGCTCGGCTTAGTTCTTTTGGTGGTTTGTTTTCTTTACTCTTCTTTAAAGACATGAAGATAAGTACTATGATCGTTGCAAGATAAGGCAACATATCTAAGAAATAAATAGATATGGGTAGACTGTATTTTTGAAGTCTAAAGCCAATTATGCTTAGTCCTCCAAAGAAATAAGCCCCTCCTATTGCTCGGTAAGGGTTCCAAAGAGAGAAAATAACTAAAGCTACTGCTATCCACCCCATACCTGCAGTGACTCCTTCTTGCCAAACAGGAACATATACTAAAGATAAATAACCTCCACCTAGACCACAGAGCGCTCCACCTAACATGATAAAGGCATACTTATACTTTAATACATTGATACCACTTGCGTCTGCTGCACCTGCATTTTCTCCAATCATTCTTAAATTCAAGCCAATATTGGTTTTATAAAGTAAAATACCTAGTAATATTACAATGATATAACTCATATATACATAGATATTTTGATTAAAAAGTATGTCACCTATTACAGGAATATCTCCTACTACAGGCAAGGATATCTGTCTAAAGAAGTGATTGATTTCTCCTGGCAATTTAAATCCTACTAATTTATCTCCTACGAAAGTAGCAAAGCCAGCACCAAAGGTAGTTAAAGTTAATCCCGTCACTTCTTGATTTGCTTTAAGGGTAACAGTCAGAAAAGCGTATATGAGTGCACCTATAGCACCTGCTATAGCAGCTGTAAAAACGGCCATAATAGGATCTGCTGTATTATAGCCTACCATAAAGCCCATAACGGCTCCCATTAGCATCATACCTTCAACACCTAAATTTAAGTGCCCTACTTTTTGTGTAATAATCTCTCCTAATGTGGCTAGTAATAAAGCAGTACCTGCTTGCACTGTTGCATGTAAGAAGGATATCATTTAAGAGCCTCCTTTATCTTTTTGTCACGAACAAATTTATATTTAATAAAAAACTCGCTACCTAGAACAAAAAACAAGATGATAGATTGAAGTATTTGGGCTACAGATGCTGAAATTTGAAAAGCTGTTTGTATATAAGATCCCCCTTGTTCTAACATAGCAAAGAGAAAACATACTACTACTGCAGCAGGTGCATTTAAGCCAGAAAGCCATGTAGTGATAACAGCCGTATAACCCATACCGCCTGTTAGCTCAACAGACAATGTACCGCTGATTCCCGACACTTGTATCATTCCTGTCAAGCCTACAATTCCTCCGCCAATGAGCATGGTTTTAAACATAGTGCTCTTAATACTAATACCTGCATATCTTGCCGTATTTTCACTTTCGCCGATAACGGCTAACTCATACCCTGTTTTTGTTCTCGTCATATAAATATAGACAAAAACTACTAATACTAAGGCTATAAGCCAACCTATATGTACACCAAATAATTTTGGCAATAAAGCGTTTTCCTCAAAGTTTGCGATTCTTGGAAAACCCATTGAATTGGGATCTTTCCACAAGCTGTATTGAAGATAAGTGATCCATTTCATTGCTACATAGTTCATCATAAGGGTAAATAAAGTCTCATTGGTACCAAATCTTCCTTTAAAATAAGCTGGGATAAGAAGCCAAATCCCACCCATGGTCATTGCGCCAATTGCCATTAGAATTAAAAGCAATGGTCTTGGCAGTGTATTAAAGTTAAGGGCAAAGAAAGTAGCACCAAATGCGCCCATAAAGATTTGACCTTCTGCCCCAATATTCCAAAATTTCATTTTATATGCCATCATCATTCCAAGAGAAGCAACTAATAGAGGAATGGCTATATTAATGGTTTCTGTCAATCTATACCCGCTCCCTAATGCTCCATCTATCATGGAAATATATACATCTAGAGGATTTTGTCCTGTAATGAGTAAAAAAATTCCGCTAAATACTAAGGCAGCAAGGATGGCAATAATTCGAACATATGTTGCTTTATTTCCTGTTAATTCATCTCTTTTTGCTATTCTCATCTATTTCCTCCACGATACCTGACATTAGTAAACCTAATTGCTCTCTCGTTGTAGTCTTTGCATCTACAATGCCTGTAATCATGCCATTATACAAGACTAAAATTCGGTCGCTCAGCTGCATCAATACATCTAAATCTTCTCCAATATAGAGAACTGCGATATCTTTTTGTTTTTGTTTATTTAAAAGATCGTAAACCAACATAGACGAGGCAATATCGAGGCCTCTAGATGGATAGGCAGTAATCATAACGCTTGGATCAGCTGCAATTTCCCTTCCAAGAAGGACTTTCTGAATATTTCCACCAGATAGCATCCGAACAGGATAATTATTAATACCTGGTGTAGATACATTTAACTGCTCTACAATGGTTATCGCTTTTTCTTTAGAGGTTTTTTTATGGAGCATAACCCCATGGTATTTTTGGTATTCTTTAAGTAAAACATTATCTACAATGTCCATAGATGCTACGAGACCCATTCCCAATCGATCCTCTGGAACAAAGCTCATGGTAATTCCCATTTTAATAATATCTCCAGGTTTTTTCCCACGAATGCTTCCGCCTTGATATAAGACATCACCAGAATGAATCTTTTCTAGACCTGCTAGAGCATCACAAAGTTCCTTTTGACCGCTACCTGCAATTCCCGCTACACCTAGGATTTCTCCACTGTACAGATCAAAGCTAATATTGTCGATTGCCTTTGTCCGATCCCCATGTAATACAGTCATGTTTTTGATCTCCATGACTTTTTTTCTAGAGCCTAAGGGAACCCTCTTAATGGACAAATCAATAGCTTCTCCTACCATTTCTTCCGTCAATTCATTGACATTCGTCTCATCTTTGATTAGGGTCTTTATAGACTGACCTTTTCTGAGGATGGTCACTTTATCGCTGATTTCCATTACCTCGTTTAATTTATGAGTTATAATGACTACGGCACATCCTTCTTTGGCCATATTGCGTATAATATCAAATAAACCTTCCGTCTCCTGTGGTGTCAGTACTGCTGTCGGCTCATCTAGTATGAGAACATCCGCACCGCGATAAAGAACTTTGAGGATTTCAACTCTTTGTTTTTCTGCTACAGACATATTGTAAACTTTTTTATCTGGATCTATTTCTAAGCCATATTTTACGGAAGTGGATTTAATCTTTTCCGTTAGTTCTTTACCTTTGACAAAGACCCCTTTGTTATAACCTGCAATAATATTTTCTTTAGCAGTCAAAACATCTACTAGCTTAAAGTGTTGGTGAATCATGCCAATTCCCAAATCAATAGAGTCTTTTGGAGAGCGAAGTCTCACTTTTTTTCCTCTAATATCTAGAGCCCCTTCATCAGGCACATAGATTCCCGATAGGATATTCATGAGAGTACTCTTTCCCGCACCATTTTCACCTAATAGAGAGTGAACCTCTCCTTTGTACAGATCTAGGTTTACATTACTTAAAGCTTTAACACTTCCAAAAGTTTTAGATATACTTTTCATTGAAACGATTTTCTCTGTCATTTATTCACCTCTGAATTAAGCGCCTTCGGCGCTTTAGTCGCTAGTGATTAGTCGATAGTCACTAGCATTCTGTATTCCTTTTGGGTCAGCTGTAGGGTCAAGATCCTTCGCTGCGCTCAGGATGACGCGGCCTGCGGCCAGCAATCAGCCGCCAGGGCTTAGGTATTCCACGGGGGTCAAAACCATTGCTCGCCTTCGGGCGAGCAATGGTTTTGCTTACCACCTGGGAGTAATACCTGATTTATCTTGCCCGAAGGGCTAGAGAAATCAAGTGGTATTACCCCTGTCAAGGTTGGCGAGGTTTGTAGCGACTATAAGGAGCTACAAGCCCGCAACCTACGACAGACCACCTTAATCAAACAAATAGAAGCCGAAGAATCCTGCATAACAAGATGTTCGACTCCACACTTTAGTTCTAAGATGTAAGTTCTAAGTTCTATGTAAAACCATTAGGTCACCGAAGGTGACTAGGTACATAGAACTTACAACATAGAACTTACAACTTATTGTGCTGGTATAGTTCCTACTACGCCTTCTACAAACCAGGTCATAGTAAGCATCTCTTGGTCAGTTAATTTTTGTCCTTCTTGAACTTTTACCGCACCTTTTTGATCTTTGATTGGACCTGTGAATACGTCAAATTCTCCAGAAACGATTCTTTCTTTTGCTTCGTCAACTTTCTCTTGTGCACCCCCTGGAGCTAATTCTGTCAGTTCATCTAAGCTTACAATGCCTGATTCTAAACCTTTCCAGTATGGTTCATTTGTCCAAGTACCATCTAATACTTTTTGTACTGCATCTACATAGTACTCTCCCCAGTTCCATAATGGAGCGGTAATATAAGCATTTGGTACAGATTCTTTCGCGCTTAGATTATAACCTATTGATGTTGCTCCCTTTTCTTGAGCAGCAACCATAGGTGCTGTTGAATCTTGATGTTGAGCTGTTACATCAGCGCCTTCAGCGAGTAGTGCTTCTGCTGCAGCTTTTTCTGTAGTTGGGTCATACCAAGTATTTGTCCATCTTACGTGAACTTCTGCATCTGGGTTTACAGATTTTACACCTAATGTAAAGGCATTGATTCCTCTAATAACTTCAGGTAATGGGAATGCTCCAACATAGCCGATAACATTTGACTCTGTTTTCATCCCTGCTACAATACCCGATAAATATCTCGCTTGATACATTCTTCCAAAATAATTTGTCATGTTTTCTGCTTTTTCATATCCTGAGCAATGTGCAAAAGTTACTTCAGGGAATTCTTTTGCTGCTTCTAGAACACCATCCATATGACCAAAGCTTGTAGCGAAAATCATATTAGCGCCTTGATCCACCATTTCACGGATTGTCTTTACTACTTCTCCTTTTTCTTCAGGAATATTTTCTTTGTAGATGGTCTTTATCTTGTCTCCCATTTGCTCCTCTAAGTAAACTCTTCCATTGTCATGAGATGTTGTATAACCACCATCATTAATTGGTCCAATATAGATGAAACCAACCGTTAGCGGCTTTGTGCTATCTTCTTGTGTTCCATTTTTCTCTGACTTATTGTTTGAGCATCCTAATGTTGTAGCAGCTAATAAAGCTACGATTAAAAAAACAATACTAAAACGTTTCATTTTTCTCCCCCTAAAAATCATCTTTTTAAAACCTTAACTTTGAAGCTAAATAGGTACGTATATTTTTGTCAATTTCAAAATTAACGTTCGTCTTATATTGATTATATTTTATTCGTATGCTTTTTTCAACTACTTTTACGTAAATTTATTTAATTCATCCCAAAAATGTTCAGATTTTTAGGAGATAATACATCAATAGCTAAAGCTTCAAATATTGATTTTTCTTTTTTTAGTAATTCCTTAGAATAAGAGGCTAAATTTATATGATTTTTTTGAAGCTCAATTAAAATATCAATATATTTTCGTTCTTCAGGATGTACTACATCTAAAGCCCTCATTAACAGAGTCTCCACCATTTTAGTAATCGCTTTAATGGCTTCTTTTTCACCTGTAATCAAATTTTCTCTCAGGGTCTCTATTTGTGCTGTAGTAGATTTTAAAGATTCACTATAAAAGTACTCTAAATTGTCTGAGTGATACATAATAGATTTCCACAGTATAGCAGAAGATAGATTATAAGGATAAGGTACACTATCACTCATTCTGATTTCGATGTACTTTTTTGTTCGCACATCAGGGAATACCATTGAAAGCAAATGCTCGATTTGCTCAATGTTCATTTCTATATGTTCATATACTTCTTTAGCCGGTTTGGGGCCAGTAAAAACAAGTTTGCTATCTAATAAAGCAATAATACACGGTCTTTCAAGGATATAATCCGCATACTCTTCGTAGCCAAAATCTTTGTCTAAAACACCTGGAGTCAGTCTACTTCGATCATTGTCCATATTATTCCATATTTCAACTCTCGCGCCATTTCCCTCATGAATATTTCCTTCGAATATTGGTGAATTGTCATATAAATAAGAAATAGCTGGCGACAAATAATTTGCAACTCTATTCTTTTTAATATAGTCCTCTTCACTAGTATAATCCACAGATATTTGAAGAGAAGCAGATCCCTTCATCATATTTAAGGCGTACTTGCCTCGTTTGCTCAAATACTCTGACATATATTTGTACCGTTGTTTTGGAATCATTGGAATATCAGCAATTTTTTCTATAGGTCGATATCCTATAGAAAGAAGGCTGTAATTTTTTGATTCTAAAATAGGATATATATCCTTGATAAAAGAAAAATATCTTTCTTTTATTTCGTCTATAGTGTCGCAATTTTTTATGCTTAATTCCAATTGTGCTCCGGGCTCTAAAGTAATACTATCGCCATTTTTCACTATATTGAGTAGTTTGGGTTCGTCATCGATCTTGGTCCAACCCTTTGAAAGAAGCTGTTCCATAACTTCTTCAACACCCCTCTCATAGTGAACAGATTTAAAACTTTCTTTATAAACAACAATGTGTTCAAACTCTAATCCTAGAGAATAGGCACCATCTGTTTTTTCTCCACTTTTGATGTACTTGATTATTTTGTTTTTATTTATTTTATAGTAATTCATGGTACAACTCCTCTCATGTAATTGTATGATACCACAATTCAAACTGTTGTAAATCGAGTTTCAAAATAATTCTCTTATTTATTTTTCTATAACTTAAGGTTATAATGATAGGAACATTGTCAAACTATTATATACATAGATATTTGCATTAATAAGGAGGAAACGATGAATTTATTAAAGGACAAAATACTAACAGACGGGCACGCCATTGGAAGTAATATCTTAAAAGTAGACTCTTTTCTCAATCATCAAATAGACGTAAAACTTTTAGATGAAATAGGAAAAGTATTTTATGAGAGATTTAAAGAAGATCGTATCACAAAAATTTTAACTATTGAAGCTTCCGGCATTGCCTTAGCAGTTATTACTGCTCAATATTTTGATAATATACCTGTAGTATTCGCCAAAAAGACAGAATCATTAAACTTGGATAAAGATCTTTATACTAGTGAAGTTTATTCCTTCACAAAAAATAAATCCTATAAGATTATGGTATCCAAGAAATATATAAATTCTACAGACAGGATTTTAATTATAGATGATTTTCTGGCTAATGGAAAAGCCATCTTAGGATTAAAGGAAATCATCGATCAAGCTAATGCTACTCTTGCAGGAGCAGGTATCGTCATAGAAAAAGGCTTCCAAGAAGGCGGAGATATCATAAGAGACATGGGAATAAAAATAGAATCTCTTGCAATTATCGATTCTATTGAAGATGGAGTGGTTACATTTAAGAACTAAGCTTAGCAGAAAGCGGAAAGTGCCTGCGGTGCAGTAGTCCCCTGTCATCAGTCTCTAGCCACTAGTATTAGGGTATTCCTTTAGGGACAAGATCCTTCGCTTCGCTCGAGGATGACTATAGCAGGAGCTATGGCTGGCTTCGGGCGTCTTTCTTTTAGTGCCAAAGGCACATTTTGACTCTATTTGCTGCTTTTGTCATCCTTGAGGCTTTAGCTCAAGGATTTTGCTTTTCTCGAACTTGCTCCGAGGTCAGTTTGGTTTTCCCGTCCAACCGTCCAACGAACCAACCGTTTCCAACTACACAAGTTCCGCTTTCAGCTTTCAGCACAATTCACTTTATACGTCATGCTTATTTCTTACATAATTGTTACTCCATTAGCCATACTACTAAAGACTATAACAGTAGGTGATCACTTTGGAGTACTATAATATTGCACTTGAATTAGTAGTTGGATATATTTTATTATTTATAGCCACTAAGATCCTTGGTAAAACTTTGCTAACTCATATTACAACTTTTGATTTTATTTGTTCCATTATCTTAAGTGAGTTAGTAGGGAATGCACTTTATGATGATGAATTGGGTATTTCCTTTATTTTATTTGCTATTATTATTTGGACTGTTCTCATAACAACTACAGAATTAATAACCCAAAAATTCCGTAAGACGAGAGATTTTTTAGAAGGGAAACCCTCTATTCTTATAAACCACGGTAAATTATCCTTTGAGGAGATGAAAAGAAATCATTTAGATATCAATCAGCTGCTACACCTCCTTCGTTCAAAAGATGTATTCACTATGAGAGAGGTACAATACGCTATTTTAGAAGCAAATGGTTGCTTAAGCGTTCTAAAAAAGAATAGTGAAGATTCAATAAAAAAACAAAATAGTCAACAATCAAAGAATGGTCCATTCCTTGCTATTACGCTTATTTCAGACGGCGAATTGATTCAAGAAAATCTAGATGAAATCAGTCTCACTAAAGATTACTTAGAAAAAGAACTAAAAAAACAAAATCTGACCATTAAAGAAGCCCTATATGTAGAATGGTTAGAAGGAGAAGGCTTGTATATTCAGGGGTATTAAAAAAAGCGATTTCATCGCTTTTTTTAGGTGGTAAGCAAAAGCATACTCGCCTAAAGGCGGGATGAGATTTTGACGCCAGAGGAATACCCAGACCCTGACGGCTGAACACTGATTGCTGGCCGCAGGCTCCGCCGCCCTGAGCGAAGCGAATGTTCTAGCTGCAAAGTCTAATGATTTCTCACTCAAAATATTTTCTTTATACATTATCGTATTCTCCCAATAATTTGATATTCAAAAGTGTAAAATTTCTCAATGAAAAATGAACAATGAACATTGAATAGTACAAATATGCGACATTTATTATCGTGTCTAGCATAAGCTGTAAATTATTCATTGTTCATTGTTCACTGTTCATTGCGACGAAAGTCGCATATTTGGCGCGCCCTGAGACTGCCGCTGCGCGTCAGACTTGCTTCGTCGTATAGCTCCTCGCAATCTCGTCATTTTCAAATATGCATTTAGCATATTTGAATGGCTTTGCCACCACTCCTCGTCCCTCTCAGAGTTCGAATCTCTCGGGCTTACAACATAAAAAGCCCTCTCATAAATGAGAGGGCTTTTTATGGCGCGCCCTGAGAGATTCGAACTCCCGATCTTCCGGTTCGTAGCCGAACGCTCTATCCAGCTGAGCCAAGGGCGCGCAATTTTGTTTGCAAGATGTATTATAGCACAGAGAATAATTAATTTCAAATAAAATTAACAAAAATATTATTACTGGAATATATTGATATAACAAATATATTTAGGTGGTGGAGATATTGACCAGTAAATTTCCTGTGGTTATTCGTACATTAAGTTATTGTACCCAAAATATAAATTTTTATTACCCTGCAGTATACATTCCTAATAATAGCTATGTTCAAGGGCTTATTAATTTTACAATCTATGAAAATATGCTAAGGTTAAGCAAAAATCTAATGGTTCCAGACATTCCTACTTATGTTACAGGCTCTTATGAATTAAAAAACAATCAAAAGGGTGTCTTAACTCTGTCTTTAATAGGCTTTGCAGAATTCGGAGGCGCTCATCCTATGACCATGATTAAATCACTAAACTTTGATCTTAGTACTGGCAAAGATATTCCATTTTATGAATTATTTAAACCTAATAGCAATTATATTGCAATTTTGTCTGAGATGGTATTAGAAGAATTAAAAAAGCAAGATATTATGCTATTTGAAGACTATCCTGGTGTAAAACCAAATCAAGACTACTACATCGCAGACAAAGCACTTGTAATATACTTCCAATTATACGAAATAGCACCATATGTAGTAGGCTTCCCATATGCTGTAATACCAATTTATAGCATCATGGATTTAGTACAAGAAGGTGGATTGCTTGATAAGGTGGTAAGGTAGTAAGGAAATATGCGACTTACGTCGCAATGAACGATGAACATAGAACAATGAACAATTAAAAATATGTAAAAGCTAGTAATTAGTCGCATATTTGCACTGTTCAATGTTCAGTGTTCATTTTTCAATGTTCAATTTAAGATTTAGAATTATTATAAAGTCTTTCTAGCATAATGAGTATAACTTAGTAGTTAGTACGCAGAGATCCTTCGCTTACGCTCAGGATGACTAGGGCAGGAAACTTGGGTCTTTTTCTCGCCTTAAGGCGAGCAAGCTTTTAAGGTTTTCCTGACCACCTAAAAAAGGCGATGAAATCGCCTTTTCTAATACGCTCTTGCAAAGTAGGCCATGTCTTCTGCCTTTTTACTACAGCAAATGCATGAACCATCTCCAATGATTTCTTGTTCAAAAGGTATGCATCGAAGAGTTGCTCCCGTTTCTTCTTTTATTTTGTCTTCACAGGCTCTATCTCCACACCACATTGCTTTAATAAAGCCCGGGTTTGCTGCTAAGTTTTCTTTGAATTCCTCTAAATTTATAGCTATTGATGTTTTTTGTTCTCTTCTTTCTAATGCTTTTTGGAAAAGATTGTTTTGAATTTCATCAAGTAATTTTTCTACTGTTACATCTAAATCATCTAGTGAAACTTGAATTTTCTCGCCGTTATCTCTTCTGGCTAATACGCATTGATTACTTTCAATATCTCGTGGTCCTATTTCTAAACGAATTGGAACACCTTTCATCTCCCATTGATTGAATTTCCAACCTGGAGAGTATCCATCCTGATCATCAATTTCTACTTTGAATTTTTCAGCTAATTTATTTTTGATTTCCCATGCTTTGTCGAGAACGCCCTCTTTATGTTGAGCTACAGGAATAATTACTAATTGAGTAGGTGCAATTTTGGGTGGAAGAACTAGACCGTTGTCATCTCCATGTACCATAATCAGTGCACCTATTAATCTTGTAGAAACTCCCCAAGATGTGTGATATGGGAATGCTTGATTATTTCCTCTATCTAGATATGTGATTTCAAACGCCTTAGTAAAGTGCTGTCCTAAATTATGAGAAGTGCCTGATTGAAGAGCCTGGCCATCGTGCATTAAAGCTTCCATAGTATATGTTTCTGCTGCTCCTGCAAATCGTTCCTTTTCACTTTTTCTACCGACAACCATTGGTATGGCCATATATTGTTCTGCTACATCTCTATAAATACCTAACATTTGCATTGTTTCTTCTTGAGCTTCTTCAGCCGTTTCATGTAGGGTATGTCCTTCTTGCCATAAGAATTCAGATGTTCTAAGGAAAGGTCTCGTTGTCTTTTCCCAACGGACTACACTACACCATTGATTGTATAGAAATGGCAATTGTCTGTATGTGTTTAACCATTTAGAATACATGCTACAAATAATTGTTTCAGAAGTAGGACGTACAGCCAATCTTTCCCCTAATTCCTTGCCACCGCCATGAGTAACCCAAGCCACTTCAGGTGCAAAGCCTTCTACGTGCTCTGCTTCCTTTTGTAAAAGACTTTCAGGAATTAAAAGTGGGAAATACATATTTTTATGTCCCGTTTCTTTAAACTTTTTATCGTATTCACTTTGAATGTTTTCCCAAATAGCATATCCATATGGGCGGATGACCATAAATCCCTTTACTGGCGAATAATCTACCATTTCTGTTTTAGAGATTACATCCGTATACCATCTTGCAAAATCTTCATCTCGTGGCGTAATTGCCTCTACTTTTTGTTTTTTAGCCATTATATCCTCCTGTTTTTAATTAGAATGTTTTTAGGTGGTAAGGTAGTAAGGTGATCACCTGACCACCTTAGAAAATTGGTTCGCAATTTTCTCATAAAGAAACCGCCCTTCAAAATATTGAAGGACGGATTTATTTCCGCGGTACCACCTTTATTAGCTTTCCAACCATGAGAAACACGCTTCGCGAGTTTTCATGGTTACGTGAGCAGTCGCCAAATGTCTGCAAGCAACCGCTTGGCTCGTTGCCTTCACGATAAATAAAGCTCCACTTAATTCATGTAACGCATGATCTGCGACTATGGCTTTCACCTGTAGCTCCAAGATAGGTTCCACACTCTTCCTTACAAATCTCCCACCTTTGATTCGCTCTCTTTAAATTCAGAAATGTGTACTAATCCTTTTCAACGCTTTAGTATAATTTTCTTACAATTGACTATATTATAATTAAGGGTTTGCTTAATGTCAATGGTTTATTTAAGGTGGTCAGGTGGTCAGCAAAGGCTTAAAAGCAGGTGGTAAGGTGGTAAGGTGGTCAGCAAAGGCATTTCTAGGGTTGGGCTTTGGGGTCTTAGATCTTTCACTTCGCTCAAGATGACTCCTGTGGGAGCTTGAGTGGCTTCTGTTGGGTGAGTTTTGCGTCAAAGATCCTTGCTTCGCTCAGAATGATCGGGCGGAAGCCCAGGTTATTGCCTCGCTTAAAGGCGAGGTATGGTTTTTTCCGCTTTCCGCATTCGGCTTTCAGCCTTTAAGTTTTTCCCGTCCAACCAAAAACTTTCCGCTATAATAACATATCATAACAACAAA
The DNA here is from genome assembly GCF_003317055.1 of Alkalibaculum bacchi. Taxonomy (NCBI): domain Bacteria; kingdom Bacillati; phylum Bacillota; class Clostridia; order Eubacteriales; family Eubacteriaceae; genus Alkalibaculum; species Alkalibaculum bacchi. Next base: position 6,706 of record NZ_QNRX01000027.1, on the reverse strand, counting down.
ACAAAAAATAATTAAAAAGTTCTTTTTTCTTATTGACACTTGTCCTAGGGGATGCTATAATAAATCTTGTTCTTCCGAGAGGTACCGAAGTGGTCATAACGGGGCGGTCTTGAAAACCGTTAGGGTCAAAAGCCCACGTGGGTTCGAATCCCACCCTCTCGGCCATTTTTTTTAACTAAATAAATAATTTAAAACAGAAGGCAATGAGGAGAAGTACTCAAGAGGCTGAAGAGGCGCCCCTGCTAAGGGTGTAGGTCGGGTAACCGGCGCGAGGGTTCAAATCCCTCCTTCTCCGCCAGTTATAAAATCAATTAGACAGAATTCTATAATAGGAGTTCTTTTTTTATATGAAAAAACAGGAGGGATTTGAACCCCAAGGGGGACTTGTACCGTTAAGAAAACATGCTAAATGCATGTTTTTAGGCGCAAGAGGGCGCAGCATTTATGCAAGCCCAGCAGACGCGTAGCGGATGCCCTCCTTCTCCGCCATATATGCAGCTAACGCTGCAATGAATAGTGAACAATGAATAATGAACATCTTATGCTAGACACAAAATGCTGCATATATGTACTATTCAATGTTCAGTGTTCATTTTTCATTTTTCCATGAAAGCTCTTAGTATTTAATTTCTTCCTCATAGTTTAAAAATAGCTATTTATATCCTCAATTTCGAAGAGTGTTCCACTTTCCGCTTTCCACATTCAGCTTTATTATTTCCTCATAGCCCTAACCGTACACTTACTTATTAACTGCTCCCCAGTTCCTATATACTCTAGAGTACCTGACCAATTGTTTTTATCCTCTATTTGGCCTGTTATTTTCAATTCTACGATTTTTAAATCTACTCTTAGATTAAAGACTTGGTCGTTGTGTACGCTCTCTATAACTGGGTAAATTTCGTTTACTATTAACGAATCGTTTTTCATGCTAATTGTATAGCTACTTGGTTGCTTATACATATCAAAATTAGGCCTTCCTAAATCGTCGTATTCATAATTGACAATATCTCTGTAATATAATTCCCACTGACCTATTAAGTAAATATCAGAACTTTTTAGTAATTCTAACTCGGTTTGTTCACTTTTCACAGTCTTAACTTTGTTTTCTTCTTGCTTGGGAACTTCATTTAGAACACAGGATTTTATAAAGATTAAAAAAGCTACTAAGATAATAGCTATAAGAAGGATTTTTATGATTTTAATTTCTTTCTTCATTCAGATCTCTCCAATATATACAAATACTATTTCTCGCTATTTTATTTATATTGTGAGCTATCTTTATATAGAACAAAAACAGTAGTAGAAATTTTTTGATTAGACGGTTGTTCGTTGGAGGGAAAATCTTTTCTCACCTTTAGGCGGGTTGATGTGAGATCCTTCTCTTTGCTTCAGGATGACTTAAGCAGGAGCTTGGGTCAAATATGCGGCTTACATCGCAGTGAACAATGAATATTTGGCAGTATATAAAGGCTGATGACAACAAAAATGGGCTCCATAGGAGCCCAAAGGTAATTTTATATTTTCTATCTTACAATTATCTGCTTTGTCAATCTAAGGCGAAACAGCGAGGCACCGTTCCCACAATTTCTCACGTTTAGGCGAGTGTCTCTTCAGCTCTCTGCATTTTTCATTCCCATTCCTATATTGTCTTAGGAGTTCCGCTTTCAGCATTCAGCTTTCTTCTTTTTAGGTTTTTCCCGTTCAACCGTCCAACCTTATTTTATTTCAGCAATTCCCCTCATATAAGGCACCAACGCTTCTGGGATTTCTACTGTCCCGTCTGCTCTTTGGTAGTTTTCTAGTATTGCTGCTAGAGTTCGTCCTACTGCAAGACCTGAGCCGTTTAAAGTGTGAACAAATCTTGTTTTCTTCGTAGATATATCTCTAAATCGAATATTTGCTCTTCTCGCTTGATAATCTTCAAAATTAGAGCAAGAACTGATTTCAACGTATCTACCATAGCTTGGCATCCAAACTTCTATGTCGTAGGTTTTTGCAGAGCTAAAGCCTAGGTCTCCTGTGCATAGTTCTACCACTCTGTAAGGAATCTTTAATAGTTGAAGAATTTCTTCTGCATCCTTTGTCAGCTTCTCTAGTTCATCGTATGATGTGTCAGGATGTGCAAATTTAACCATTTCTACTTTATCAAATTGATGGTTTCGAATAAGCCCTCTTGTATCTCTTCCTGCTGAACCAGCTTCTTTTCTAAAACAAGGTGTATAAGCTGCAAACTTAATAGGTAAATCTTCTTCGCTTAGGATTTCATCTCTGTAGTAATTGGTAACTGGTACTTCTGCAGTAGGGATTAAATAGAAATCTCTATCCGAGTTTAGTTTGAAAGCATCTTCTTCAAACTTTGGAAGTTGTCCAGTTCCTGTCATACTGTCTCTATTGACCATAAAAGGTGGTGACATTTCTGTATAACCGTGATCGACTGCATGTACTGCTAGCATGAAGTTAATAATGGCTCTTTCTAATGTTGCACCTAGACCTTTGAAAATAGTAAATCTTGCTCCAGTAATCTTTGATGCTCTTTCAAAATCTAATATATCTAAATCAGTTCCTAAGTCCCAATGTGCTTTTATCTCAAATTCAAAATCTTTTGGAGCACCCCATTTTCGAACTTCTACATTTTCCGAATCGTCTTTCCCAATAGGAACCTCTTTATTTGGTGTATTAGGTATGTTTAAAAGAGAGAGCTTTATTTCCTCATCTATTTTTCTTACATCTTCATCTAAACCCTTTATTTGAGCTGATAATTCCTTCATACTATTTAATAAATCTGTACAATCTTTCCCCTCTTTTTTAAGCATGGGTATTTCTTTAGAGACTTTATTTTGTTTTGCTTTCATCTCTTCTACTTTTACCAAAATGCTTCGTCTCTCTTCGTCTAGCTTTAAAACTGGAGATAGATTATAATCGCCTTTCCTTTTTAAGAGTTCACTAACTTCCTCTTGATTTTCCCGTATTTTCTTAATATCCAACATTTTATTAACAGCTCCCTAATATTTGTTCTAAGCTTTATGTTATAGGTTCTAAGTAAAAGCTTAAAGCAAGAACTTTATTATTCCATAAGAAATTATCCCTTAATTCCTTAAGGGATAATTTTACTTTCTATTGTTACTAATTATAAAGTAGTTGTGTGATTATTTCAAGTGATTTGTAAGGTGGTCAGGTGGTCAGGTGGTCAGCAAATATGCGACTTACGTCCCAATGAACGATGAATATAGAGCGATAAATAATTAACAATACATAAAAGCTATGTAAATAGTCCCATATTTGTACTGTTCAGTGTTCATTTTTCAATGTTCAATTTAATATTATTAACTATTATAAAGCTACTTTGATACTTGATATATACCGTGAATAGGTAGTTTGTAGGGATCCTTCGCTTCGCTCTAGGATGACTGAGGTCACCTCTCTTAGGTCTTTATCTCGCCCGAATGCGAGTATGGTTTTTCCCGTCCAACCAATTCAGCTATTTTCCAGCTTATTTAAAATCTTTTCTAGTTCTTGTAGGTATTTTCCATAATCGGTCCAATTTCCTGATTTTTGGGCTTCTTGGGCCCTTTTGAGGAGATTATTAGCTTCTCTTATTAGGTCGTTGATATGATCCAATTCTTTAGGCTCTTCTTGTTTCTCTTCTGAAGCACCAAATAACTTTTGGAGAGATTTAGCTAAAGTATCTTCCATTATGATCTTATTGGCATAGGATACAATCACCTTTTTGACCTCTGGCAAGCTTCTCTCTGCTTCACTGGATGAGAGATATACTGGTTGCACATAAAGAATTGAGTTTCCTACTGGTATTACAAACATATTTCCTCGCATAATTTGGGAGCCTTGTTGCCCTAACAAAGTGAGTTGAGGAGAAATATTAGTATCTTGATCAATCCGCTGCTCGATTTGCATAGGCCCATAAGCTAAATTTTGTTTGGTAAATTTGTATACTACTAATTTACCAAATTCTTCTTTATCATTCATAGCGAGCATCCATCCTACAAGATTATCTTTTTCTTTTGGGGTGTATGGGATCATCAAGATAAATTCTTCTCTATCCTTTTCTGGTCGTTTCATAATCAGATAGATGGATTCTATACTTTCGCCTCCAACTTCTTCTTCATAGACTTGATTTGCAATTTCCCATTGGTCTTGTTTATTATAGAATACTTTAGGATTATTCATATGATAAGTTGTATAAACATTGGATTGTATATCAAACATCTCCTGAGAATATCGAATATGCTCTCGTATCGATTCTGGCATATGAGCTATAGGTTCAAACATTCCAGGGTAAATTTTATTATATACATTAATAATCGCATCTTGTTGATCTACTTGGTAAAAATCCACGTTGCCATTGTATGCATCTACAACTACCTTTACGGAATTTCTAATATAATTAAATGTATTTTCTTTATTATAAGGCTGAGAATAGGGATAACGATTGCTTAAAGTAAAACCATCTATAACCCAGTACAATTTGCCATTTGCAACTACGATATAAGGGTCTTCATCATAAGACAAAAACGGTGCAATAGCATTTACTCGATGCATAATGTTCCTACGGATATGCATTTTACTTTGAGAATTTATTTCAGTACTTAATAAAATCTTCGAATCTCCATGATACAAGGCAAAGGCTGATCTATTGAATAAATTTAGTGGAATTCCACCTGTACCATCATACTCATTTTCCATATTTTCACTGCGTTGACGATAGTCAAATTCCATAGTCTTCCCATTAGTAATGACGTAATCATCTGTAGATTCCCCATAATAAATTCGTGGCTCTGCAATCTGCAAAGATTCTACACTTGTTACAGGTGGAATATCTTCTACGATTAACGTAGGTTGACCACTCTCATTGACTGTATTTACAGCAGATACAGCTACGCCAAAACCATGAGTATATTTTAAATGCTGGTTAATCCAATTCTGCGCTTTATCTTCTAATTTTTGGTTGTTCATCTCTCTCGCTGAAATAAACACTTGCGTATATTTCCCATCTATATAGTACCTGTCAATATCTACATCATTAAATTCATAATAAATTCTAAATCCTTGTATGGAATTATACATATCTAATGTAGGACGATAGTCGTTTATTGGAATATTATCAATAGTAAGCTGATTATTTTTAATATCTTGGACGTTTATCTCATCATCTAAATCAAATGCTTTTTCCTCTACTTGACTAATCCCATATGCCGCTTGAGTGCTCGTAATATTTTGCATAAGATAAGGTTCTTCTTTCGCATATTCATTTGGCGCAACGATTAGTTGCTTTACACCTATGGTGATCAAAGTCCCCATTAAAGTTATACTAATAATCAGAATAGGTCCAATCATTATTCTCTTAATCTTCCTCTGAAAACCAAAGATAATAGAGCATACTCCTACTATAAATGCTACAATACACAAAACCTTATACAAAGGCAAAGTAATATTTGCATCTATATAGCTGGCTCCGTATACGATGCCAGTATTAGAATACACTAAGGTATAAGACTGAATATAATAATGAAAAGACATAATAAAAAAGAAAAGACCTAAAAAAACACCAATTTCCTTGCCAGCAAAATTACCAAAATCAACTATCCAAGCTTTAAAGCTGCTGCGATTATTTTTAACACTTTCAATGCTTTTATATGGATTGCTTAGATACAAGAACGCAGTAAAAAGAATTGTTACAATAGCGAAAAGAAGTAATATAAAAATGAATATATCAAGTAATTGTTCTAAAAAAGGTAATTGAAATATAAAAAACGAAATATCTTTATTAAATAAAGGATCCTTTACATTAAAATGAACTGTATTCTTAAATTTTAAATAATCATACCAAATAGAATTGGTCGTTATTGCAGTTACAAGGAATGAAATAGCAATACCAAACAAAGCAATCAGCCTTGTATTTGGTCTAAATTTGACCTGTAAAATTCTCTTTAAAATAGACTTGGTTAAAATCTTTAAATATAACACAAAAAATAGCAAAGAAAGAATAAATAGAGGAACACTAACTTGAATCTTAGTAACAAATTCTTTCATAAATACATCTGTGTACCCAAGAGATTTAAACCACAAATAATCTACATAAAAATGATTCATAGACAAAAACAAGACAATTATAATGATTATGATAGCAATAACAGAAAATAATATCCCCTTTGAAACACCTCTTTTATTCATGAATGCCTCCCTTATATATCCATGTGATAAAAATATTCTTATAATAACTATATTGATTATTAAGAGAATTAGCACAGAAAAATGCAGGTGGTAAGGAAGGTGGTCAGGTGGTCAGGTGGTAAGTCAGGTGGTAAGGTGGTCAGGTGGTCAGGTGGTCAGGAAAAGCAAAAGCCACCAGCGGTGGCTAAAAGATAAAACCTTCACTAAACAATGAAAAAATGAACACTGAACATCGAACAGTACAAATATGCGACCTCTCTATTAAGTCCTTCATATATTGTTCACTATTCATTGTTCAGTGTTCATTGTTCACTGCGACGTGAGTCGCTTAGTTCGACAGAAAAAAAGACCCCTGATAATCAGAGGCCTTTCTTTACTAAACAAATCCGCAACGTCCTATTCTCCCAGGGCGTCACCACCCGAGTACCTTCGGCGCTGGAGGACTTTACTTCTGTGTTCGGTATGGGAACAGGTGTAGCCCCTCCGCTATTGCCGCGGAATGTGTTAGTTCTAAGTT